>JBPEXR010000099.1:0-4147 GCA_052031355.1 Paracoccaceae bacterium | reverse complement strand
GTCGAGCCCGACGAGAAGGTCAGCCGCGGCGCGCTTCTGCGGATGCTGGCGCTGGAGGCGCTGCCGCCGCTGGTGCTGATCTTCGGCATCCTGGGCTCGCTGCTGGCGGGCATCGCCACCGCGACCGAGGCTTCGGCCATCGGGGCGGGCCTGGCGCTGCTGATCGTGGTGCTGCGCGGCAAGTTCCGGCTGAAGACCTTCTACGGCGCGCTGCTGGAGACGGGGCGCACCTCGGCGATGATCCTGTTCATCGTGGTGGGCGCCACCGCCTTCACGGGCGTATTCAACGTCACCGGCGGTCTGCGCGCCACGCAGGAGATCATCCGCGGCCTCGACATGGCGCCCTGGGCACTGATCGCGATGATGATGGTCGTCGTCTTCATCCTGGGCGCCTTCCTCGACTGGACCGGCATCGTGCTGCTGAGCTTCCCGATCTTCCTGCCCATCGTGCAGGAGATGGAGGTCAGCCTGCTGTGGTTCGTCGTGCTGATGGCGGTGGTGCTGCAGACCAGCTTCCTGACGCCACCGTTCGGATACGCGCTGTTCTACCTGCGCGCCATCGCCCCGCGCGACGTGCGCTTCGGCCAGATCGTGCGCGGCGTGCTGCCGTTCATCGCGCTGATCGTGGCCATGTGCCTGCTGGTCGCGCTGTTCCCCGGCCTGGTCACCTGGCTGCCCGGGGTTCTGTACGGCTGATTTTTTTCGCGCCGGGCATGGGTATGCCCGGCGTTTTCACCAAGAGGAGGTTACCCATGACCATTCGATCGACGACCCTCGGCGCCGCGATGGCGCTGGCGGCGGCGCTGCCGGCGGCAGCGGCCGAGACCTGGACGATGACCACCACCTGGCCCTCGTCGCTGGAGCTGATCGAGACCGACAAGAAATTCGTCGAACTGGCCAACAAGCTGGCCGGCGACGAGCTGACGATCGAGTTCTACGAGGGCGGCGCGCTGGTCCCGGCGGGCGAGGTTTTCGGCGCCGTGGAAAGCGGCACCATCCAGGCCGGCGGCGACTGGCCGGGCTACTGGGCGGGCCGTGACGCGGCCTTCTCGCCGCTGGCGACCACGCCGTCGCTGTTCAACGCGGTGGATTACGTCAACTGGATCCAGCAGTGGGGCGGCGCCGATCTCTACAACGAGATCTACGGCAACTACGGCATGGTCTATCTGCCCTACGGCGTGACCAACAACGAAAGCGGCTTCCGCACGAAAGAGCCGATCAAGTCGCTGGACGACCTGCAGGGCAAGCGCCTGCGCCTGTCGGGCCTCGAGCAGGGCAAGCTGCTGGAGAAGCTGGGCGGCAACCAGGTCTCCATGGCCGGGGGCGAGATCTACCAGGCGCTGGAGCGCGGCGTGATCGACGGGGCGGAATTCTCCACCCCCAACGTCGACTGGTCGGGCGGCTTCCAGCAGGTGACCGAATACTGGGCGACCCCCGGCTGGCACCAGTCCGCCTCGGTCTTCGGCGTGATGATCAACAAGGCAAGCTGGGACGCGCTGTCGCCCGAGACCCAGGAGAAGCTGAAGATCGCCGCGGATGCGACGCTGCTGTGGTCGCTGGCCTTCACCGAGAAGCGCGCCACCGAAGCCTACGCCAAGTTCGACGAGGCGGTGGAGATCAACCGCTACGACGACGAGACGCTGGCCGAAGTGCAGAAGATGGCGAACGAGACCATCGTCGAGACCGCCTGCGCCAACCCCAATTCGGCCAAGGTCTACCTGAGCATGGTCGAATACCTGAACGACTACGCCCAGTGGCGCGATGCCTCGGCGCCCTTCAACCTCGGCCGCACGCCGAACGGCCCCGACGCGGCCAAGCTGAAGGAATGCCTCTGAGGCGGCCCGCCGCCGGCGTCGCCCGGCAGGCATGATCGCGAACCCCGGCGCCCCGGCGCCGGGGTTTTTTCTTGCGCGGGCAGGGATTCCGGGCGGCCGCCAAGAAGGACTCCCCAGCCGGGCCGGGCCGCGCTAGGCTGGGCCCGCCGGGCATTTCCCCGGGGGCATTTACCGAAGGGCATTTCGCGCTTAGGCTGCGGTCAAACGGTGCCGACCAACCCCGGCGCGGTGTCGGCCCGCCGAAGGGACCGGAATGCCGAAGGAACAGGAAAGCGGCCGGCCCCGAGGGGCGCGCCGCCGGAACGGGCCGGGCAGACCGGCGCAGGAAACGGGACAAAAGCAATGGAATTGAACGACACCCGCGAGATCGACGCCCCCCGCGAGACGGTCTGGGCCGCGATCCTGGACCCGGAAGTGCTGAAGGCCTGCATCCCCGGCTGCCAGGAGCTGACCGGCTCGCCCGAGGAGGGGTTCGACGCGGTGGTGGTGCAGAAGGTCGGGCCGGTGAAGGCCACCTTCAAGGGCCGCGTGACGCTGACCGACATGACCCGCCCCGAGGCGCTGACCCTCTCGGGCGAGGGCAAGGGCGGCGCTGCGGGCTTCGCCAAGGGCTCGGCCCGCGTCACGCTGGAGGGCGACGACGAGGCCGGGCCGACGCGGCTGAGCTACGCGGTCGAGGCGAAGGTGGGCGGCAAGCTGGCGCAACTCGGCAGCCGCGTGATCGACGGCTTTGCCAAGAAGATGGCGGGGGAGTTCTTCACCCGCCTCAAGGACGCGGTGGAGGAGCCGGACGGGGCCGAGACCGCAAAGACCGCAGAGACTGCCGAGGCCGGAACGGCCGCCGCGCCGGAGGAGGGCGCGGCGACCGGCGGGCCGCGCGGATGGTTCCGCCGCCGCAAGACCTGACGCCGCACCCCGGCCAGCAATTTCCCCGAGGAGGAGGAGCAAGCCAGATGAAGATATCCATGACCGTGAACGGACGCGCCGTCAGCGGCGAGGCGGAGGGGCGCACCCTGCTGGTCGACTTCCTGCGCGACACGCTGGGGCTGACGGGCACCCATGTCGGCTGCGACACCAGCCAGTGCGGCGCCTGCGTCGTGCATGTGAACGGGGCGGACGTGAAGGCCTGTTCGATCTTCGCCGCCGAGGCCGAGGGCGCCGAGGTCGAGACGATCGAGGGGCAGGCCAACGCCGATGGCTCGCTCAACGTGATCCAGCAGGCCTTCCAGGATCACCACGGGCTGCAATGCGGCTTCTGCACCCCCGGCATGGTGATGAGCGCGGCCGCCCTTCTGAAGAAGAACCCGCGCCCCAGCGAGGCGGAGATCCGCGAATACCTGCAGGGCAATCTCTGCCGCTGCACGGGCTACCACAACATCGTCAAGGCGATCCTTGCCGCCTCGGGGCAGGAGGTCGCGCCGGTGGCGGCCGAATAGGCGCCGCGCCCGGGCGCCCGCCGCGGGAGGGCGGCGGCACCCCGGGCCCAGGACAAGCGCAGGGGGCGATCCGCCCCCGCGGGTATCAGGGCGGCGCGCCCCGCGCGATCCGCCGAGGGAGGAGACCAGAATGCCGAAGGATCATGGGATCGGCGCCGCAAGCAAGCGGCGCGAGGATGTCCGCTTCCTGACCGGGGAGGGGACCTACACCGACGATATCAACCTGGCGGGTCAGGCCTACGTGGTCTTCCTGCGCTCGGACGTGGCACATGGGCGCATCAAGCGGCTGGACACGCAGCAGGCCGCCGCCATGCCCGGGGTGCTGCGCATCTTCACCGCCAGCGATTTCGAGGGGATCGGGGGGCTGCCCTGCGGTTGGCAGGTCACCGACCGCGAGGGCAACCCGATGCAGGAGCCGGCCCACCCGGTGCTGGCCAAGGACAAGGTGCGTCACGTGGGCGATCCCATCGCCGCGGTGGTGGCCGAAAGCCGCGCCCAGGCGCTCGACGCGCTGGAGGCGATCGACCTCGACATCGAGGAGCTGCCCGCCGTCATCGACATGAAGGCCGCGCTGGCCGAGGATGCGCCCAAGGTGCACGACGATCTCAGCTCGAACCTCTGCTACGACTGGGGCTTCGTCGAGGAGAACCGCGAGGCGGTGGAGAAGGCCTTTGCCGAGGCCGCCCATGTCACCACGCTGGAGCTGCGCAACAACCGCCTGGTCGCCAACCCGATGGAGCCGCGCGTCGCCATCGGCGCCTATGACCGCGCCTCGGGCGAGTCGACCCTCTACACCACCTCGCAGAACCCGCATGTGATCCGCCTGCTGATGGGCGCCTTCGTTCTCGGCATCCCCGAGCACAAGCTGCGCGTGGT
>JBPEXR010000098.1:0-1589 GCA_052031355.1 Paracoccaceae bacterium | reverse complement strand
ATGCGGCGCGCTTCCGCTTTCCGCGCCCGCTGCTGGACCGGCCCGGCTGCGACATGTCCTTCTCCGGGCTGAAGACGGCGCTGCTGCGCGCCCGCGATGCGCTGGTCGCCGCGCAGGGCGGGCTGACCGAGGCGGACCGCGACGACCTTTGCGCCGGGTTCCAGTCCGCGGTGCGCGACGTGCTGGCCGAAAAGACCGCCCGTGCGATCGAGGCTTACCTCGCGCTGTCGCCGCGGGCACCGGCGCTGGCGGTGGCGGGGGGCGTGGCGGCCAACGGCGCCATCCGCGCCGCGCTGACGGAACTCGCGCAGGCGCGCGGCCTGGCCTTCGCCGCCCCGCCGCTGGCGCTTTGCACCGACAACGCGGCGATGATCGCCTACGCCGGGCTGGAACGCTTCGCCGCGGGGGCGGTTGACGGGATGGACCTGGCCGCCCGACCGCGCTGGCCGCTGGATGCCGCCAGCCCGGCCCTTCTGGGCGGTGGCAAGAAGGGAGCCAAGGCATGAAGATCGGTGTGATCGGGGCAGGGGCCTTCGGGACGGCGCTGGCCATTTCGCTGGCCCGGGGCGAGGGCGAGACGCTGCTGTGGACCCGCGCCGCCGACGCGGCGGAGGCGATGCGCCGCACCGGCCGCAACGCGGCGCGCCTGCCGGGCGTGGACCTGCCCGAGGCGCTGCGCGTGACCGACGACCTGGAGGAGACGCTTTCGGCCGAGGCGCTGCTGATCGCGGTGCCCATGCAGAAGCTGCGCGACCTGGTGCTGCTGCACGGCGACGCGTTGGACGGGCGGGTGCTGGTCGCCTGCTGCAAGGGGATCGAGCTGAAGTCGCTGCAGGGCCCGGTAGGGGTGCTGCGCGAGCTTCTGCCCCGCGCCACGCCCGCCATCCTGACCGGCCCCAGCTTTGCCCATGACATCGCCACCGGCCTGCCCACCGCGCTGACGCTGGCCTGCGCGGACGCGGAGATGGGCCGCCGCCTGCAACAGGGTCTGACCACGCCGAACCTGCGCATCTACCGCAGCGAGGATACCCTGGGGGCCGAACTGGGCGGCGCGCTGAAGAACGTCATCGCCATCGCCTGCGGCGCGGCGATCGGCGCGGGGCTGGGCGAAAGCGCGCGCGCTGCGCTGATGACCCGCGGCAACGCGGAGATGGGGCGCATGGCCGCCGCGCTGGGTGCCCGGCCCGAAACGCTGGCGGGGCTTGCGGGGTTTGGCGACCTGGCGCTGACCTGCACCTCGGAGGGCTCGCGCAATTACCGCTACGGGCTGTCGCTGGGCCGGCGCGAGGCCTTCGATCCCAAGATCACCGTCGAGGGCGCCGCCACCGCCCGCGCCGTGCTGCGCCGCGCGCAGGAGCTGGAGGTCGACATGCCGATCACCCAGGCGGTGGTGGCCTTGCTTGACCAGACGCTGGAGGTCGGCCAAGTCATGACCGGGCTTCTGGCCCGCCCGCTGAAGGAGGAATGAGATGCTCTTTGCCCTGATCGCCCGCGACAAGCCCGGCGCGCTGAAGGTGCGCCAGGCCAACCGCGCCGCCCACCTGGCCTATATCGAGGAAACCGGCGTCGTCGCGCAGGCCGGGCCGCTG
>JBPEXR010000097.1:0-5243 GCA_052031355.1 Paracoccaceae bacterium | reverse complement strand
CCCGCCAAGCCCGGCATGGCGGAGGCGGATATCCAGACCCCGGCGCTGGTGCTCGACCTCGACGCGCTGGAGCGCAACATCAAGAAGATGGGCGACTATGCCCGCGCCCACGGCATGCGCCACCGGGTGCACGGCAAGATGCACAAATCGGTGGACGTCGCGAAGCTGCAGCAGCGGCTGGGCGGCGCCGTCGGCGTATGCTGCCAGAAGGTCTCCGAGGCCGAGGTCTTCGCCCGCGGCGGCATCCGCGACATCCTGGTGTCGAACCAGGTGCGCGATGCGGCCAAGATCGACCGCCTGGCGCGGCTGCCCAAGCTGGGGGCGCGCACCATCGTCTGCGTCGACGACATCGCCAACGTGGCCGAGCTGTCGGAGGCCGCGCAGCGCCACGGCACCACCCTTGAGTGCCTGGTGGAGATCGACTGCGGCGCCGGGCGCTGCGGCGTCACCACCGCCGGGGCCGTCGTGGAGATTGCCAAGGCGATCGAGGCCGCGGACCAGCTGACGTTCACCGGCCTTCAGGCCTACCAGGGCGCGATGCAGCACCTCGAATCCTACGAAGCGCGGAAAGAGAAGCTGGACGCCGCCATCGCCCAGGTCCGGGAGGCGGTGGAGGCCCTCAAGGCCGAGGGCATCACCTGCGCGCTCGTCTCCGGCGGCGGCACGGGCAGCTATTACTTCGAATCCAGCTCTGGCGTCTACAACGAGCTTCAATGCGGCTCCTACGCCTTCATGGATGCCGATTACGGCCGCATCCTGGATGAGAACGGCCAGCGCATCGACCGGGGCGAATGGGAGAATGCCTTTTTCCTGCTGACCCAGGTGATGAGCCACGCCAAGCCCGACAAGGCGATCTGCGATGCCGGGCTGAAGGCGCAATCGGTGGACAGCGGGCTGCCGGTCGTCTTCGGGCGGGATGACGTGGAATACGTGAAATGCTCGGACGAGCATGGCGTGATCGCGGACCCGCAGGGCGTGCTGAAGGTGGGCGAGAAGCTGCGCCTCGTGCCCGGCCATTGCGACCCCACCGCCAATGTCCACGATTGGTACGTCGGCGTGCGCGGCGGAAAGGTCGAGGCCCTCTGGCCCGTCTCCGCCCGCGGCAAGGCCTTCTGAGGACGCGCGATGTACGTCGTTCCCGAAGAGGCCGTCGCCCGCCTTCTGACACCCGAAGCCGCCTTCGAGGCGGTGGAGGCCGTCTTTGCCGCCATGCACCGCGGCGAGGCCCGCAACTTCCCCGTGGTGCGCGAGGCGCTGGGCCATGCCGAGGCGCTTTACGGCTTCAAGTCCGGCTTCGACCGCGCGGGCGGCGCGCTGGGGCTGAAATCCGGCGGCTACTGGCCGGGCAACGCGGCGCGCGGGCTGACCAACCACCAAAGCAGCGTGTTCCTGTTCGACCCGGACAGCGGGCGGCTTAGGGCGGCGCTGGGGGGCAACCACCTGACGGCGCTGCGCACCGCGGCGGCGGCGGCGGTCTCGATCAAGCACCTGGCGCCCGAGGGGGCGCGCACGCTGGGGCTGATCGGCGCCGGGCACCAAAGCGCCTTCCAGCTGCGCGCCGCGCTGGCGACCCGGCCCTTCGACCGCGTGCTGGCCTGGAACCGCACGCCCGGGAAGCTGGCGGGGCTGGAACGGATCGCCCGCGAGGCCGGCTGCGCCTTCGAGGCCGCCGCCCTGCCGCAACTGGGCGCGGAGGCGGATGTCATCATCTCCATCGTCTCCAGCCCCGCGGCGATCCTGAAGGACGCCCACGTGCGCGGCCCGGTGCATATCGCCGCGATGGGCACCGACACCCGCGGCAAGCAGGAGCTGGAGTCCGCCCTTGTCGCCCGGGCGCGCTGTTTCACCGACGAGCGGGCGCAATCCGTGAGCCTGGGCGAATGCCAGCACGCGGTCGCCGCCGGCCTGCTGGCGCCCGAGGCGATCACCGAGATCGGCGCGGTGATCGCGGGCGACGCCCCGGGGCGCGGAAGCGAGGCCGAGGTGACCCTTTTCGACGGCACCGGCGTGGGGCTGCAGGACCTTGCAGTCGCCGCCCGCGTGGTCGATCTTGCCCGCGAGGCCGGGGCCGGGCAGGAGGTGCCCTTCTGACCGGCGCATCCCGGAGGGCGGCATGAGCGACGGCACCAGACCCATCAAATGCGCGATCAACGGCTTCGGCCGCATCGGCCGCACCCTGCTGCGTCTGGCCAAGACCGCCCGCCCGGAGATCGAGATCGTGGCGATCAACGACATCGCCCCGCCGCAGACCTGCGCGTACCTGTTTCAGTACGACAGCGTCTTCGGCCCCTACCCCGGCACCGTCGCCATCGAGGGCGGCGCGCTGGTGGTGGACGGCCAGCGCATCCCGCTGAGCCAGGAGGCCGACCTCAGCGCGCTGGACCTTGGCGGCGTCGATCTGCTGCTGGAATGCACCGGCACCGCCAAGACGCCCGAGATCGCCGCGCGGGGCTGCGCCGCCGGGGCGGGCGCTGTGCTGATCTCCGGCCCCTCGCCGGCGGCGGAGGTGACACTGGTGCTGGGCGCCAACGAGGCGGCGCTGCGCGATCAGCGCATCATCTCCAATGCCTCCTGCACGACGAACGCGCTGGCGCCGCTGCTGCGCCTTCTGGACGAGGCCTACGGGCTGGTGTCGGGCCACATGACGACCGTCCATTGCTACACCGGCAGCCAGCCGACGATCGACGCGCCGCGCGGGGCGGACCTGGCGCGCAGCCGGGCGGCGGCGCTGTCGATGGTGCCGACGACCACCTCGGCCGGGCGACTGATCGGCGAGGTGCTGCCGCATCTGGCCGGCCGGATCGAGGCGCGGGCGATCCGCGTGCCCACGGCCAGCGTCTCGGCCATCGACCTGACGGTGCAGACGCGCGAGGCGGTCAACGCCGAGGCGGTGAACGCGCGGCTGCGCGCCGCCGCCGCCCCGGGGGGCGTCTTCGGCTATATCACCGGACCGCTGGTCTCCACCGACCTGCGCGGGCGGCCCGAGTCGCTGATCGTCAGCGGGGCGGAAACCTCTGTCTCCACCGGCGGGCTGCTGCGGGTCTTCGGCTGGTACGACAACGAATGGGGCTTTTCCAACCGGATGATCGACATGGCCCTGCGCATCGCCGCGCGGGGCTGAGGCGCGCGCGGCGCGCCGGGCATCAAGGCGCCACGCACCGTTGTACCGGCGTCAGTAGCTGTATTCGGCGTAGATGCGGGAAAGGTCGCCCTGCCAGTCGCCGTGGTAGCGGGCCAGCAATTCGTCCGCCGGTACCTGGCCGGTCTCCAGGCTTTCCTTCAGCGTGTTCAGGAAATGCGTCTCGTCCGGGACCATGCCGCCCGCCCCGGGGCGCGCGCGCGCCTTGAGGCCCGCCTCGGCGATATCCACCACCTCGCGCGCCAGGTCGTGCATCCGGCGCCCGCCCACCTCGGCCTGCAGCCCGCCCTCGGCGGCGGCGACGCGCCAGGCCTCGCGGGTCTCGGCGTCCCAGCCCTTCGCCAGGTCCCAGGCCGCATCCAGCGCGCCCTGGTCGTACATCAGCCCGACCCACAGCGCCGGCAGCGCGCAGAGCCGCCGCCAGGGGCCGCCGTCGGCGCCGCGCATCTCGATGAACTTCTTGATCCGTGCCTCGGGGAAGATCGTCGTCAGGTGGTCGGCCCAGTCCGACAGGGTCGGCTTCTCGCCCGGCAGGGCCGGCAGCTCGCCGCGCAGGAAGTCGCGGAAGCTCTGGCCCAGCGCGTTGTGGTAGACCCCGTCGCGGTAGACGAAGTACATCGGCACATCGAGGGCGTATTCCACCCAGGCCTCGAAGCCGAACCCCTCGTCGAAGACGAAGGGCAGCATGCCGGTGCGATCCGGGTCGAGATCACGCCAGATGCGGCTGCGCCAGCTTTTCATCCCGTTGGGCTTGCCGTTGAAGAAGGGCGAATTGGCGAAAAGCGCGGTGGCCACCGGTTGCAGCGCCAGCGCGACGCGCAGTTTCTGCACCATGTCCGCCTCGGTCGCGAAGTCGAGGTTCACCTGCACGGTGCAGGTCCGGTACATCATGTGGGTGCCCATGGTGCCGGTGCGGCCCATGTATTCGGTCATCAGCTTGTAGCGCCCCTTGGGCATGCGCGGCATCTCGTCTTGCGACCAGATCGGCGCGGCGCCCAGGCCGATGAAGCCCACGCCGACCTCGTCGGCGATGCTTTTCACGTCGGCCAGGTGGGCGTTCACCTCGTCGCAGGTGCCGTGGATCGTCTCCAGCGGCGCGCCCGAAAGCTCCAGCTGGCCGCCCGGCTCCAGCGAGACGTTGGCGCCGTCCTTCTCCAGCCCGATCAGGTGGCCGCCCTCCTCGATCGGGGCCCAGCCGTGCCGGTCGCGCAGCCCCTCCAGCACCGCCATGATCGAGCGCCGCCCCTCGTAGGGCAGCGGCTTCAGGCTGTCCTTGCAGTAGCCGAACTTCTCGTGCTCGGTGCCGATGCGCCAATCCTCGCGCGGCTTGCAGCCCGCCTCCAGGTACCCCGCCAGCTGGGCATGAGAGTCGATCGGTCCGCCGCCGGTCTGAGGAATGGACATGCGCTTCTCCGATCTTGTTGGTCCCGCGGGGCGGCCGCGGCGGCCCCAGGGTCAGGGATGGTCAGAATTGGCGGGAGTGTCAATGCAGCCTGCGGGACGCATCCAGCGCGCCGCCGCGGCGCCAGATCAGCACCCGGCTTGCGCCCTGCGCCTGCATCCGCGCCGCCAGCCGGTGGGTGCGGATGCCGGGCAGCGCAGCGAAGGCATCGAAGAGGGCATCGGCCCCTTCGGCGTCCACCGGGATGGCCAGGTCCGGCTGGCCGCGCCGCGCCAGGATCCAGACGGGCGAGGGCGTGGCCCCGGGGTCGAGGTGCAGGGCCTCGATCTCCCCCAGCCCGACCAGCCCGCCGGTCTGCGGGCCGAAGTAGCTGATCTGCCCCTCGTCCACCGTGACGACCCCGGCCCCGCCGCCGGTGCCGCGGAACCGCGCGCGCTGCACGCCCGCGACCAGCAGCGCGGCCGCGCCCGCCACCAGCAGCACCCCCAGCCAGCGCAGCAGCCCGAAGGAGGTCAGCGCCCACCAGCCACCCAGCGTGCCGGCGCCCAGCGCCACCAGCACCTCGCGCCAGCGCCAGAGGGTGGCGCGCGCCTCGGGGCGCATCAGGCTCACCGCCAGTCCCCCAGCTGCGCCTGCCAGAGCGTCAGCGCCGCCAGCGCCGCGGTTTCGGCCCGCAGGATGCGCGGTCCCAGGCTGACGGGC
>JBPEXR010000096.1:0-6486 GCA_052031355.1 Paracoccaceae bacterium | reverse complement strand
TCAAGGTCCGCCCAGCCGCGCCGGGGCATGTCGAAATCCACCCCCGGCAGGACCAGCGCGCCCTGCGGCAGGCCGGCGATGAGGCGCATCAACTCCATCGTCGTCCCGCGCGAGCCGGTGGAGCCGGCGAGGATCACCGGCCCCTTGGGCGGCGCCTCCGCCCAGAGACGGCCCAGCCGTTCGACCGCGCGGCGCTGGCGCGCCTCGGCGTCCGGGGCGGCGGGGTCCTGCATCAGGGGGCCGACGATCGACAGGAAGGTCTTGGCGCGCGCCCAGTGGCCCGATTGGTCCGAGAGGTCCAGCGCCTCGATCGCCTCCAGCCCGACGCCCTCGCCCTGCATCTCGTCCATCAGCGCGGCCAGGCTGTCGGCCAGGTCATAGAGGGCCGCGCGCGGCGCCAGGTCCGGCGTCTGGTCCAGCAGGCGGGCGATCAGCTGCGCCAGCTCCAGCCGGCGGCGCAGGGGCGGCACCGCCGGGGGCAGGTCCGACAGCGCGGGGGTGTCGGCCAGGTCCGTCACCAGCGAGATGCGCGGCAGCAGGCGCGGCGGGCCGGCGTCGAAAATCTCCCGCAGGCGGCGGCGCATGCGGGCGGTGTTGACGATCAGCTGCACCTCGGCCCAGGCCTCCGGCGGGGCGCCGGCGAGCCGTTCCTCCAGCCCGGCCACGAGGCCGGCGGGAAAGTCGGCTCCCGCGGGCAGGCCGAAAAGGCGCGGGCCGGGGTCAGCGAACATCCGCGTTCTCCAGCATCTCCTCGGCCAGGGCGATGCCGCCGGGATGGCCGACGTCGCACCAGCTGCCGGGGTAGGACAGGCCGTAGAGGCGGCCCTTCTCGATCATCCGCTCCCAGAGCAGGCGCAGGGAGAAGCTTTCCTCGGCGATCCCGGCCAGCCCCTCGGTCCGCAGGATCTGCGCGCCGGTGAAGATCTGCCCCGGGCCGCGGGTCAGGCGGCCCTCGGCATCGGCGATGAAATCGCCCTGGCCGCGGTGCCCGCGCGCCCGTTCGGGCGGCAGGCAGAGCAGCAGCGCATCCATGCGCGCCGGATCCCAGGCCTCGGCCAGCAGGCGCAGCGGGTTCGGCCCGGCCCAGATCGCGTCGGAATTCACGGTAAAGACGGGCCCCGGCCCCAGCAGCGGCAGCGCCTTGCGCAGCCCGCCGCCGGTTTCGAGGATGCGCGGCTGTTCTTCCGACAGGGCCACGCCCTGCGGCTCCAGGTGGGCGCGCAGCATCTCGGGGCGGTAGTGCAGGTTGGCGACGATGCGCGCGGCCGGCAGGTCCCGCGCCCAGCGCAGCGCGTGGTCGATCAGCGGCGCGCCGGCCACTTCGACCAGCGGTTTCGGGCGGTCGGCGGTCAGGGCGCCCATGCGGGTGCCGAAACCGGCGGCGAAGATCATGACGGAGCTTGGGCGGTCGTGCATGCAGCCTCGAGGCGCGAAAGGGTGTCGGGGGTGGCGGGGGCCAGGCGCCCGCGCAGCAGCGGCGCGAGGGGCGCAAGGGCCGGGTGGGCAAGATCGGCGGCGATATGCGCCGCCACGCGGGGGGCGTAGGCGAGGTACTGCGGCTTGCCCGCCTGCCGGGCGAGGCGGCCGAAGATGCCGAGAATGCGCAGGTTCCGCTGCAGCCCGAGGGTGCGGTAGGCGGCCTCGAATTCGCGCGGGTCGGCGCCGGTCGCCCGGGCCATGCGTTGCAGCAGATGCGTCTCTAACCCGGCGGAAAGGTCGCGCCGCGCGTCCTGCGCCAGGCTGACGAGGTCATAGGCCGGGTGGCAGGCGATGGCGTCCTGGAAGTCCAGCAGGCCGATGCGCGCGGCGCCCGCCCGGTCCGGCAGCCACAGAAGGTTCTCGGCGTGGTAATCGCGCAGCGCGGCGACCGGCGCGGCGGGGGTGACATGCTGCGCCAGGGCGTCCGAAAGGCGCGCGGCCACCTCGGCCCGCATGTCCGCGCCGGCCTCGGCCCCCAGCGGCGCCTGCCAATGGGTCCAGAGCGGGTCGATGTAGCCGGCCAGTTCCTGCGCGTCCGGGCGATGCAGGAAACCGGGCGCGGGGACCTGCCCGAGGCGCACCAGCACGTCGGTCGCGGCCTCGTAGAGCTGCGCCTCCTGCGCCGGGCGGGCGGCGGCGAGGCGGGCCAGCAGATCGTCGCCCAGATCCTCCAGCAGCATCAGCCCGGCGTCCGGATCGCTGGCCAGTCGCCGCGGCGGGCTGAGATCGCACCCTTCAAGGAAATCGGCCACCGCCTCGAACCGCCGCAGCTCGGCGGCCATTGCGGGGGCGGCGCACATCAGCACCGCCCGGGCGCCGTCGGCGCGGGTCAGCCGCAGGTAGCGCCGGGCGGAGGCATCGCCCGCCAGCGGGGCGCGCCGGGCCTCGGCCCAGCCGGCATCGCGCAGGAAACTGCCCAGGGCGTCAGTCATCGGCAATACCCTCCAGCCGCGCGTCCCAGCCCGGGTCGGTCCAGGACAGCCGCGCGGTGCGGGGGCTGTCCTCTGCGTCGGAGGCGTCGGAGGCGTCGGAGGCGATGGCGGCGGGGTGGTCCGGGGCCTGCGCCTCCAGCGCCAGGGTCAGCGCGCGGGGCGGCGCCAGCTCGCCCAGGCGGTCGGGCCATTCCACCAGGCAGATGGCCTGGTCGAACGCCTCGTCGAGGCCCAGCTCCACCACCTCGTCCGGGCCGCCCGCGCGGTAGAGATCGGCGTGCCAGACCTCGCCCGCGCGCGTCTGGTAGACCTGCACCAGCGTGTAGGTCGGCGAGGGGACATCCTCGGGCAGTTCCAGCAGCGACTGGATGAGACAGCGCGCGAAATGCGTCTTGCCGGCGCCGATCGGCCCTTCCAGCAGCACCACGTCGCCCGCCCGCAGCCGCGCGCCCAGCCGCCCGGCCAGGCGGCAGGTCTGGGCCGCGTCGGCAAGCGTCAGCGCAAGCTGCGGCGCGGCATCTGGCGCGGCGGGGGCGGTGGCAGGATCGGACATAGGGCGACACTACCGCGCCGGCCCGCCACCGCAAGGGTTTGCGGGCGCGGGCGGCGGGTCTTTGCGGGTGCGACGTGGGGGTAAGCCCGGGGTGCGCGGGTGGCCGGGTTTTCGGGCGGGGGGCGCGGGTGGCAGGCGTCGGGATTTGAGTATTTTTGGCGAGATGAAGCCGGGGGGTCGGGGCGGGGCGGCCGGGATGGCGGGCGCGGCGTGGGTGAAGGGCGCGGGATGGGCGCCGTGGGTCAGGCGCCCTGCCGCGCGTGGGTGTTGGCGGGGGCGCCGTTCGGCGTGGCGGCGGGGGCGTTGGCGGCGGTGCGGGGGCGGGCAGGCTTGGACGTCGCGGGCGGGCCCTGCGGGGTGAACCGCACGACCACGCCGCCGCCCTGCAGCGCCCGGAGGTGCACGTCGAGCGCGCCGCCGTCGCCGCCGTCACCCCCGTTGTCCCCGTCGCCCCCGCCGCTGC
The DNA here is from genome assembly GCA_052031355.1 of Paracoccaceae bacterium. Classification (GTDB taxonomy): domain Bacteria; phylum Pseudomonadota; class Alphaproteobacteria; order Rhodobacterales; family Rhodobacteraceae; genus JBPEXR01. The sequence goes on along the minus strand of JBPEXR010000096.1, from coordinate 3,059 downwards.
GGCGCAGGGCGAAGGGGGCGGGCGGGCTTTCCGCCTCGCCCGCGGCGCGCAGCCATTGGGCGAAGGCTTCCGCCTGCGCGGCCTCGGCGGCCCAAATCTGCGCGAAATCCTCCAGCCGCCGCGCGTCCAGCTGCACCTCGGGCTGGCCGCCCCAGAGGCGGCCGTAGGCGGTGTTGGTGCCGGTCAGCGTGCGGTCGGGGCCGAAGACGGCGATCCCCTCCTCCAGGCAGTCGAGCACGGATTGCGTTTCGGAGATCTGCGCGTAGAAGCGCCGCGCCATCGAGACCTCGGAGGAGATATCCTCGAACAAGAAGGCCACGGCGCCGTCGGGGTGCGGGCGGCCGTCGACCTTGTAGGTCAGCCCCGAGGGCAGGGTCCAGACCTCGGCGTAGCCGCTGCCCTCGGCCTGGCTGACCAGCGCGTCGAGATGTTCGCGCCAGCTGGCGTAGCTTTTCGGCTCGGGCATCACCTGGCGGTCGCGCAGCTGGTCGAAGAAGGCATGCAGATGCGGGCGCGCGGCCAGGAATTCGGCCTCCAGCCCCGTCAGGCTCATCAGCGCGGGGTTGAAAAGGGCCAGCTGCCGGCGCCGATCGAAGATCGCGAGGCCGGTGGAGAGCTGCGCGAAGGTCTTGGTCAGGGTCTGCACGAAATTGCGCTGCGCGGCCTCCGCCTCGACCACGGCGCCGATCTCGTAGGCGTAGTGCAGCCGGCCGTGGGCGTCGCGGACCGTGGTGACGTCGTACCAAAGCTGCTCGTCCCGGCGCGAGGGCGAGCGGTCGGCGGGCAGGGTCAGCGCGGTGCGCCTTGTGCCGCGGTTCAGCAGCTCGGCGCTGGGCAGATGGAACAGGGGGGCGCCCTCGGCGCGGTCGGGGCCCAGCACTTCGGCGGCCAGGCGGTGGTAGGCGCGGTTCGCCCACAAAAGATGCCCCTCGGGGTCGGTGTGCCAGGTGGGGCAGGGCAGCTGGTCCAGGATCTCGCGCTGGCGGCGGGCGGTGCGACTGGACAGGTGCAGCTGGTGCAGGTCGGCGTGGTCCGGCGGGCGGTCGCGCAGCTCCACCCGCACGCGGGCGCCGATGTTGTCCAGCGTCAGCGTCGCGCTGTCGTTGACGCCCTCCGCCGCCAGGACCAGCCGCTGCTGGTGGTCCAGCGCGGCGGCGCTTTCCGGCATCTCCGGGAAGCGCGGGCGCAGGCCGGCGGCCAGGTCCGCCCAGTCCGAGCCGCGCGCCGGGCAGTGGGCCAGCAGCTTGCGCGCCGGCTCGGTCGCGTCGACCAGGACGTTGCCGCGGAAAAGGAAATAGACAGGCTCGGGCGCGGCCTCCGCCGCCCGGTCGTCCGGGGCGTCCGGCCGGGCGCGGCGCCCCAGCAAGGCGGTCAGCAACGCGGCCGTGACCAGCGCGGTGCCAAGCACCACGCCGCCGGCCTGGAGTGAGAACTCGACCAAGTAACGCCCCATTGATGTCCCCTTCGCACAGCTTTTGGGCGAATTCGTTAACAATGGGTTAACGCCTTGGACCGGGCGCTGCCCGCCGGCCCCCGCCGCCCGCGGAAGCCGGCGCGCGCTTGACCCTGCCGGCGCGCAGCATTACGCCTCCTGCGACCCTTTTCGAGACAGGATTATTGCCCATGAGCACCCCCTCGCTTCTCATTCTTCCCGGTGACGGCATCGGCCCCGAGGTCATGGCGGAGGTGCGCAAGGTCATCGACTGGTTCGGGGCCAAGCGCGGGCTGGCCTTCGACGTGAGCGAGGACCTGGTGGGCGGGGCGGCCTATGACAAGCATGGTACGCCGCTGCACGACGACACGATGGCCAAGGCGCAGGAGGTGGACGCCGTGCTGCTGGGCGCCGTCGGCGGGCCGAAGTACGACGCCCTCGACTTCAGCGTGAAGCCGGAACGCGGCCTGCTGCGCCTGCGCAAGGAGATGGACCTTTACGCCAACCTGCGCCCGGCCCAGTGCTTCGACGCGCTGGCGGACTTCTCCTCGCTGAAGAAGGACGTGGTCGCCGGCCTCGACATCATGATCGTGCGCGAGCTGACCTCCGGCATCTACTTCGGCGAGCCGCGCGGCATCTTCGAGGAAGGCAACGAGCGCGTGGGCATCAACACCCAGCGCTACACCGAAAGCGAGATCGAGCGCGTCGCCCGCTCGGCTTTCGAGCTCGCCAAGCGCCGCGGCAACAAGGTCTGCTCGATGGAGAAGGCCAACGTCATGGAATCCGGCATCCTGTGGCGCGAGGTGGTGCAGAAGGTCCACGACGAGGAATACCCCGATGTGGAGCTGAGCCACATGTACGCCGACGCCGGCGCCATGCAGCTGTGCCGCTGGCCCAAGCAGTTCGACGTGATCGTGACCGACAACCTGTTCGGCGACCTGCTGTCGGATGCCGCCGCGATGCTGACGGGAAGCCTGGGGATGCTGCCCTCGGCCAGCCTGGGCGCGCCGATGGCCAACGGCCGGCCCAAGGCCCTTTACGAGCCGGTGCACGGCTCGGCCCCGGACATTGCCGGGCAGGGCAAGGCGAACCCCATCGCCTGCGTGCTGAGCTTTGCCATGGCGCTGCGCTACTCCTTCGACCAGGGGGCCGAGGCCGACCGGCTGGAGCGCGCCGTCGAGGCGGTGCTGGCCGATGGCGTGCGCACCGCCGATCTGCTGAACACCGAAGGCGCGACCCCGGCCACCACCGCCGAGATGGGCGACGCCATCGTCGCCAAGCTGGACGCCAGCCTCTGACGCGACGCGCAGAAGGCCTGCCCTGACCGCCCGCCCTGACCGCCTGCCGTGACGGCCTGCGCCCTTGCGCGGGCCATGGCGCGGGCCCGGGGGCGGGCCCTTTCCGCCCGCCGCCTCTTGCCGGCGGCGGCGGTTCATGCTGCCCTCCGGGCGAAACCGAAGGGATGCATGTCGATGAAAGGCGCCGTTTCCGCCCTGGGGGCCTTTGCCCTCTTTGCCGCGCATGACGTGGTGATCAAGCTTCTGGGCGGGCTCTACGCGCCGGTGCAGATCATCTTCTTCGCGACGCTTTTCTCCTTCCCGCTGGTCGCCTTCATGCTGATGAGCGA
>JBPEXR010000095.1:0-3294 GCA_052031355.1 Paracoccaceae bacterium | reverse complement strand
CGGCTGCTGATGCGCCGCGCCCCGGCGACGCATGATCACGGGCTGGTCTGGCAGGTCCCGCAGGAGCTGGACGTGGAGGCGATGCGCGAAGGGGCGGCGCATCTCATCGGCCATCACGATTTCACCACCTTCCGCTCGACCATCTGCCAGGCGAAGAGCCCGGTGAAGACGCTGGACCGCCTGGACATCGCGCGGATCGAGGGCTGGTCCGGGCCGGAGCTGCGCTTTTCGCTCTCGGCGCGGTCGTTCCTGCACAACCAGGTGCGCAGCTTCGTCGGGACGCTGGAGCGTGTCGGCGCCGGCGCCTGGCGCCCGGAGGATGTGCGCACCGCGCTGGAGGCACGCGACCGGGCGGCCTGCGGGCCGGTCTGTCCGCCGCAGGGCCTCTACCTGGCCGGGGTGGGCTACCCCGAAGATCCCTTCGAGGGGCCGGAGGCGTACCAGGCCTAAGTTGGCGGGCCCTTTGGGGGCGGCGCCGGGGAAGATCATTGCCCGCAGGCCGACCCCGGCGCAGGAAAGTTCTTTTCAACGCGCCCGCGCCGCGCTAAACCCGCCCGCATGATCGTGACCCGTTCCCAGACCCGACGCCGAGGCAGCCGACGCCGCGCCTGACCTGCGCCCGTTTGCCCGTAGGCCCCGTGCCCGCCTGGCCGTTCGCCAAGGCCCCCTGAACGCCCCGATCTGCCCGTCACCCTTCATTGACTTGTGCCTGCCGCTGCGGCACTCAAAAACCTCCCGAGACAGGAGTTGCCATGATCCCCTCCATTCTGCCGACCTATGCCCGCGCGCCCCTGACCTTCGTCAAGGGCGAAGGTTCCTGGCTGATCGAGGCGGACGGGCGACGTTTCCTCGACCTCGGCGCGGGCATCGCGGTGAACGCGCTGGGCCATGCGCACCCGGCACTGGTGGCGGCGCTGACCGAGCAGGCGCAGCAGCTTTGGCACACGTCGAACCTGTTCCACATCCCCCGCCAGCAGGAGCTGGCCGACAAGCTGGTGGCGCACAGCTTCGCCGACACGGTCTTCTTCACCAACTCCGGCACCGAAAGCTGCGAGCTGGCGGTGAAGATGGCGCGCAAGCATTTCCATGCCCAGGGCCAGCACGACCGGGTGCGGATCCTGGCCTTCGAGGGGGCGTTTCACGGCCGCTCCTCCGCCGGGATCGCGGCGGCGGGCTCGGCCAAGCTGACCGACGGTTTCGCGCCGCTGCTGCCGGGCTTCGCGCAGCTGCCCTGGGCCGACCTCGAGGCGCTGGAGGCAGCGCTGGACGAGACCGTCGCGGCGGTGATCGTCGAGCCGGTGCAGGGCGAGGGCGGCATTCGCCCGATGCCCGACGAGGTGCTGCGCGGTCTGCGCGCGGCCTGCGACGCCGCCGGCGCGCTGCTGATCTTCGACGAGGTGCAATGCGGCATGGGCCGCACCGGACGCCTTTTCGCGCATGAATGGGCCGGGGTGACTCCGGACATCATGATGGTCGCCAAGGGCATCGGCGGCGGCTTCCCCCTGGGCGCGGTCCTGGCCACCGAGGGCGCCGCGGCGGCGATGACGGCGGGCAGCCATGGCTCCACCTACGGGGGCAACCCGCTGGCCTGCGCGGTGGGCAGCGCGGTGATGGACCATGTCGCCGACCCGGACTTCCTGGCCGGGGTCGGGCGCAAGGCGGGCCGCTTCCGGCAGGGGCTGGAAGGCCTCGTCGCCTCCTTCCCCGAGGTCTTCGAGGAGGTGCGCGGCGCCGGCCTGATGCTGGGCCTCAAGTGCCGCGCCCCCAATGCCGAGGTCGTCAAGGCCGGCCACGCGGCGGAGGTGATCACCGTGCCGGCGGCCGACAACGTGGTGCGTCTGCTGCCGCCGCTGACCATCACCGAGGACGAGATCGCCGAGGCGCTGGAGCGGCTGGAGGCCGCCGCCCGCCAGATCGCCGCCCAGGCGCCCGCCGATGCCAATTCCGCCTGATCGCGCCGCTACAGGATTTCAGCCATGAACCATTTCCTCGACATCCATAAGACCGATCCCGCCGCGCTGCGCCAGATGGTGGACAGCGCCCGCGCCATGAAGACCGCGCGCGAGGGGCTGCCGCGCGGCACCCCGGACGCCGAGCAGCCGCTGGCCGGGCGCATGGTGGCGCTGATCTTCGAGAAACCCTCGACCCGCACGCGCGTCAGCTTCGACGTGGGCGTGCGCCAGATGGGCGGGCAGACGATGGTCCTGTCGGGCGCGGACATGCAGCTGGGTCACGGCGAGACGATCGCCGACACCGCCCGGGTGATGAGCCGTTACGTCGATCTGATCATGATCCGCACCTTCGAGGAAGCGACGCTGCTGGAGATGGCCGAACACGCCACCGTGCCGGTGATCAACGGGCTGACCAACCGCACGCACCCCTGCCAGATCATGGCCGACGTGATGACCTACGAGGAGCATCGCGGCCCCATCAAGGGGCGCAAGGTCGTCTGGTCGGGCGACGGCAACAATGTCTTCGCCAGTTTCGCCCATGCCGCGAAGCAGTTCGAGTTCGACCTTACCTTCACCGGCCCCGAGCCGCTGGACCCCGAGCCGGAGCTGCGCGGCGGCATCACGATCGAGCGCGATCCGGCGAAGGCCGTGGAGGGCGCGGACCTTGTCGTCACCGACACCTGGGTGTCGATGCACGATCCGCAAAGCGCGCGCGAGCGGCGCCACAACCAGCTGCGCGGCTACCAGGTCAACGCCGAGCTGATGGCCCGCGCCAAGCCCGACGCGCTGTTCATGCATTGCCTGCCGGCGCACCGCGACGACGAGGCAACCAGCGAGGTCATGGACGGCCCGCATTCGGTGATCTTCGACGAGGCCGAGAACCGCCTGCACGCGCAGAAGGCGATCATGCGCTACTGCCTGGGCGTCTGAGCCGGGGGCGGGGGCGCTGGGGTCCCAGTCCCTTGGGGCGAGGTTGGATAGGTAGGTGGCTCCGTGGCTGCCGCCGGCGTTATTGTCCGGGCGGCTGGCATCGGGACCGGCACTTGGTCGCCACCCAAACGCTCAACGATCGGCGGACCCTAGCCGCGCGAAGGTCAACGCCGAGGGCTTTGCTAGGGAAGAGGGGCCTTATCTCCTGATCCGCTTTGGCCGCAACAGGGGCGCGGCAGCAGGTGTTGCGCAGGTGTCTAGGCTCGGATTTAACGCCCCCGGACCCGCTCCGGCGAACGCGTACGGAATGGTGCAGCGCCAGCGTTCCGCCGCGGACCCGGCCCCCCTCAGCCGAACGCCTGGACGCGGGAGGCGAAATCCAGCGCGGACAGCAGCATCGGGGCAGGGCGGT
>JBPEXR010000094.1:0-1680 GCA_052031355.1 Paracoccaceae bacterium | reverse complement strand
CGGCGCCATTCACCCCCGGAGTATTTTGGGCGAGATGAAGGGGATCGGGGGCCGCTTGGGGCGGGCGGCGCCCAGTCGCTTTCAGTCGGAGTGATGGCGGCTAGCGCAGGCCCTCGCGGGCGATCAGTGCGGCGAGGTCGCGCACGGCCTGGGCGCGGGCGGCGGCGATGGCGGCGGCGCCGCCGGGGGCGGGTACCGGCGCGCTGACGTCGAACAGCCCGGCGCGGCCGCCGTCGGAGGCGTCGGGCGCCACGAAGTACTGGCCCTTGAGGCGCAGCGCGCCCGAGGACAGCGCCAGAAGCTCTTCCACCCGCACATCGAGCACCGCCTGGGGATAGCCGCCGAAGGGCCAGGGTTCGGGCGCAACGCGCGCGCCGCTGATCTGCGTCAGGTGACGCGCCAGCTCCAGCGTGATCGCGCGGCTGGGATTGTCGGCCCAGAGCAGGTCGCTGTCGGTGGTGATCGCCCCGCCCTCGCCCTGCACGGCGATCTCCTCGGAAGCGGCGTAGAGGGGCAGCGAGACCTCGCGCACCTCGACCGAGCGGTAGGCGATGCTCTGGCGCGCCGGCGCAGGCGCGTCGGGCACCGGGTAGCGCAGCACCTCGCCGCCGCAGCCGGCCAGCAGCAGCGCGGCGGTGACGGCCCCGAAGAGCGCGGCGCCCGAACGGCGCGGGGCGGTTTGGCGGGGGCGGGTCGTGGTCTGGCCTGTGGCGGTCATCGGATCACCTTCCAAGGATCAGGGAATTGGGGCGCCGCTCCAGCGTGCGGGCCAGCGAGGAGACCGCCTCGGCGGCCTTTTCAAGCTCGCGCAGGGCGCTGCGCAGATCGCGCCCCACGCCGCGCTCGGCGTTGTAGCCTTCGATCACGACACCGGCCTGGCCCAGCACGCCGTCGATGCGGCGCACCAGCGCGGGCAGGCTGCGGCTGGCGCCGGCGATGCTTTGCGCCGCCTCGCGGGCGGAGGCCAGCGTGCCGTTGACGTTCTCGACCACGCCGCCCTCGCGGATCTGCGCCAGAATCTGGCGCAGCTCGTCCAGCGCGGCGCCCAGCTCGCCCGGCAGGGCGCGGGCCTCGGGCGTGTCGATCAGGCCGTCGGCGCTTTGCAGCAGGGCCGACAGGTCATTGCCCAGCTGGTCCAGCGGCACCGTCTCGGCCTTGGCGGCCACGGCGTCGAGGCGGGCGACCAGCGCCGGCACGCCCTCCGTCGAGGCAGAAACCGAGGTGGCGGCATCGCGGGCGGCGGCCAGCGCCTCGGCCGCGCGGGCTGCGACCTGGCGCTCCTCGAGATCGTCGAGCACGCCGCGCAGGCTGGCCAGCGTCTGGCCCAGCTCGCCCGGCAGCGCGCGCGCCTCCTCGCTGCCGATCACGCCCTCGGCGGCGGTCAGCACCGAGGCGAGCGAGGTGGAGAGCTGCTCCAGCGGAACGGTCTCGGCGTTGGCGGCGACCGCCTCCAGACGTTCGATGAGGGCGGGCACGCCCTCGGTCGAGGCGGCGACGGAACGGGCGGCGTCGCGCGCCGCGCCCAGCGCCTCGGCGGCGCGGGTGGCGACCTGGCGCTCTTCCAGCTCGCCCAGCACGCCGCGCAGGCTGGCGACGGCGGCGGAAAGCTCCTCCGGCAGGGCCTGCACCCCTTCTGAGGCGATCACCCCCTCGGCGGCCTGCAGCACGGAAGACAGCGAC
>JBPEXR010000093.1:0-2701 GCA_052031355.1 Paracoccaceae bacterium | reverse complement strand
CCGGTCGGGATGCGGCGGCGTCAGTAGCCGGCCGCCTCCATTTCTTCGGTGGTCAGCGCCTGCGCCTTCTCCAGCGCCTCGTCGACGGACTGCTGCCCGGCGAGCGCGGCCGAGAATTCCTGCCCGACCTGGCTGGCGATGCCGGCAAACTCCGGGATCGCGGCGAACTGCACGCCGACATAGGGCACCTTCTCCACCGTCGGATTCTGCGGATCGGCCGACAGGATCGATTCCAGCGTCATCTTGGCGAAGGGCACCTTCTGGTACTCGGGGTTGTCGTAGAGCGACTGGCGCGCGCCCGGGGGCACGTTGGCCCAGCCTTCCTCGGCGGCGACCATCTCGATGTAGTCCTTCGAGGTGGCCCATTCGATGAACTGCTTGGCAGCGTCTTCATTGTCGGTGCCGGCCGGGATGGCCAGTGCCCAGGCCCACAGCCAGTTGCCGCGCTTGCCCTTGCCGGTATCGGGCGCCAGGGCGAAGCCCACCTTGTCGGCCACCGTCGAATCCTCGGGGTTGGTCACGAAGGAAGCGGCCACCGTCGCGTCGATCCACATGGCGCATTTGCCCTGCTGGAACAGCGAGAGGTTCTCGTTGAAGCCGTTGTTGGACGCGCCCGGAGGGCCTGCGTCGTTCATCAGGTTCACGTAGAACTCCAGCGTCTCCTTCCACGCCGGCTGGTCGAACTGGGCTTGCCATTCCTCGTCGAACCAGCGCGCGCCGAAGGCGTTGGCGGTGGCGGTCAGGAAGGCCATGTTCTCGCCCCAGCCGGCCTTGCCGCGCAGGCAGATGCCGTAGGTCTCGGCGTCCTTGTCGGTCAGCTGGCGTGCCGCGTCGGCGATGAACTCCCAGCTGGGCGCCTCGGGCATCTCGAGGCCGGCGGCCTCGAACAGGTCCGTGCGGTACATGATCATCGAGCTTTCGCCGTAGAAGGGCGCCGCGTAGAGCGTGCCGTCGTGGCTCAGCCCGCCAGCCATGGCCGGCAGGATATCGCCCGAGTCGTACTCCTCGGACAGATCGTCCAGCGGCACCAGCCAGTCGTTGGCGCCCCAGATCGGGGTCTCGTACATGCCGATGGTCATGACGTCGAACTGGCCGCCCTTGGCGGTGATGTCGGTCGTCACCCGCTGGCGCAGGACGTTCTCCTCCAGCGTCACCCATTCGACCTCGATGCCGGTCTCTTCGGTGAAACGGTCGGTGTAACCCTGCATGCGGATCATGTCGCCGTTGTTGACGGTGGCGACGGTGATGGTTCCACCGTGGCTTTCCGCCCAGGCAGCCGAGCTCGCCGCAACCGCAAGCGCACTGGCCGCACAAAGTGCAGTTCTCAGGTACATCCGAATCCTCCTCCAGTGGATGTGACCCTGAGACGGTACCCCCGCGTCACTACTGGCGTCAACAAAAATCTTTACGCGCGAAAAGTTTCAAGCCGACTGCCGCATCACCAGGCGCCCGCCGAAAAGGGTGCGCCGCGTCTCCGGGCGCCGGCCCTCGATCGCGGCCTTCAGGGCGCCCACGGCGTTGAAGGCGATTGCCTCGTAGTCCTGCGCCATTGTGGTCAGCGGCGGGCAGGTGTAGCGGGCAAAGGGGTGGTCGTCCTGCCCGGCGATGCGCAGGTCGGCATCCGCCCCCAGGCCGATGCGCAGCCCGCGCTCGTGGCAGGCGCTTAGAAAGCCGATGGCGAGGCGGTCGTTGCTGCACAGGACCGTGTTGGTGGGGAAGGCGCCGGAATCCAGCGCCTCGCCGCCGCCCTTGCGGCCAATCTCCTCGAACGCCCAGCCGGTGCCCTCGACCTGCACGATCTGCGGCTCCAGCCCCAGCTCATCCATCGCCGCGATGTAGCTGGCGCGGCGGCGGTCGGCGTTGGGGTTGGCAGGGGTCGCCATCTCCAGGAACGTGGGCGCCGAGCCGCTGCGCGACAGGTACGACACCATCTGGCCCGCAAGGTCGCGGTTGTCCGAGCCGACGAAGGCCAGGCCCACGTCCTCCTGTTCGCTGTCGAAAAGGACCGTGGGCACGTCGTTGCAGAACTTCTCGATCTCGGCGCGGTTCGTGTCCTGGCCGATGGGCGCCAGCAGCACGCCCGAGGGCTTGAGCGAGCGCAGGTGGTTGAGGATCTCCACCTCCATCTCGGGCCGGCCATGCGCGGAGTAGAGCGTCGGCCGCACGCCCAGGTCCATGCACCGCTCCTCGAGGTTGCGCGCCAGCTCGGCAAAGAAGGGGTCCGCCAGGTAGGGCACGACGATGCCGACGTATTTCGTCTGCTTGCGGTTCTGGTTCACCGCGAAGACGTTGGGCCGGTAGTCGTACCGCTCCAGCGCCGCCTCGATCCGCGCCCGGGTCGAGGCGCGCACGCTTTGCGGGTCGTGGAAGTACTTCGACACGGTGGGCCGCGAGACGCCGCAGCGGGCGGCAAATTCTTCCATGTTCCGGATGGGGGCGTCGCTCATCGCTACCTCGCGTGGTTCCCCGCAATTTAGCGCAGAGGCGCGGCGTGTTTACAAGACTTTGCGCGCGGAAAGTTTTCGAGTGGTCGTGGTTCGCCTCTTTTCGCGACATCTCTTCGCAATCATGGCGAAAGAGGCCGCGCCTAACTCAAGGTTGAAATGCGCCCCGGGTTTCGCGAAACTGGTCCATTATCAGGAGAGAGTTTATGCGCGTATTTCACCCGGTTCTTTTTGCCGCCCTCATTCTGTCCGGCTGC
>JBPEXR010000092.1:0-4332 GCA_052031355.1 Paracoccaceae bacterium | reverse complement strand
CCGGAAGAGGCGGAAATCCCCGGCGGTCTCGCACCAGGCGAGCAGCATCCAGACGCGCGACCAGTAATCCAGCTGAAGCGGCCGCAGGCGCAGCGTTTCGGGCTGGGCAGTTTGGCCCGTGCTGGCAGGGCCGAGGTAGGTGATGCGCAGCTTCTGGCGCGCGCGGATGGCGGCGCGCAGGCGCGGCATATGCGCGAATCCGCGGGCGGGATCGGCCAGCGGGGCCAGCGCCGCGCGCCATTCGGGCTGCGCGGGCGGCGGGGTCTCGGGCCCGGCGGCGTCGATCTTGGCGGCAAGTCCTTGCGCGGCCTGCTGCATCTCCTCGCCCCCCGCCTCGGCGACGATGGCGATGCCGAGGTGCAGCGCCTCCAGCTCCGCCGGGGTCAGCGACAGGGGCGGCAGGGTGATCCGCGCCGGCGCCCGGTAGCCGCGCCCGCGGGTGCCCTCGACGGCGGCGCCGGCGGCTTTGAGGCGCTCGATGTCGCGGTAGATCGTGCGCGGCGTGACGCCAAGCGCGCGGGCCAGATCCTCGGCCCGGTGCAACCCGCCGTCCCGAAGGATCTGCATCAGCGAAAGAAGGCGATCGGTGCGCGGCATGCCCCTTGGTGCGCGCGGGCGGCGCAGGCGTCAAGAGAAACTGACAAAAACCTGTCAGGAGATTGGGCGCGGGTCGGCGGGGCGCGGAAATTCGCGCCGCACCGCCGCGCGCGCCGGGTTTGGCGCTTTCGCCCCGGCCCTTAAGGGCTTACATAGCCAGGGACGGCCCGCCCTGGCGCGGGCAGGGCAAGGGAGATGACGACATGCTCAACAATATCGGCCTTCCGGGCCTTCTTCTGATCGCCGTCGTGGTGCTGGTTCTGTTCGGCCGCGGCAAGATTTCCTCGCTGATGGGCGAGGTCGGCAAGGGCATCACCGCCTTCAAGCGCGGCGTCAGCGAGGGCGGCAAGGAATTGGAAGACGGCAGCGACAGCGCCCGCGACGTGACGCCCCCGGGCCGCACCGACCCGGTGCAGGAGCCGGTGAACGACCCCGCCGTGCGCGAGAGCAACGACCAGAACAAGGCCTGATAGATGTTCGACCTCGGCTGGACGGAACTTCTGGTCATCGGCATCGTGGCGCTGATCGTCGTCGGGCCGAAGGACCTGCCGGTGCTGTTCCGCAACGTCGGCCGCTTCGTCGGCAAGGCGAAGGGCATGGCGCGCGAGTTCAGCCGGGCGATGAACGAGGCCGCCGACGAGGCCGGGGTGCGGGACATCCAGAAGGGGCTGAAATCGGCCACCAACCCGGTGGGCGCGGCCATGGACGGGGTGCGCGACGCCACCCGCGATCTGACCGACTGGGACCCCGACAGCGAGACCGGCAAACTGTCGAAGGAACGGGCCGAGGCGGCGCGCAAGATCCGCGAACGCTCGGCCGAGGTGGCGAACGAACGCCTCGCCCGCGAGGCGGCAGAGAAGGCAGCGGCCGAGGGCGGCACGGCGAAGGCGTCGGCCGCGGAAAATGCCGCGGCGCCGGCCACCGACACCGCCGGGCAGGGCGCGACGACGCCGCAGGACAGGGACGATAGATGACCCCGAACGACGAGATCGAAGACAGCTCCGCCCCGCTGATCGAGCACCTGGCGGAGCTGCGGACCCGGCTCATCCATTCCGTCGTCGCCTTCATCATCGGCATGGTGATCTGCTTCACCGTGGCGACGCCGATCTTCAACTTCCTGACCGATCCGCTGTGCCAGGTGCTGGACAGCCGCGGGCAGGATTGCGACCTGATCTTCATCAGCCCGCAGGAGGGCTTCTTCGTCGCGATCAAGATCTCGCTGCTGGGGGGCTTCATGCTGGCCTTCCCCTATATCGGCATGCAGATGTGGCGCTTCGTGGCGCCGGGCCTCTACAAGTCCGAGAAGGGCGCCTTCCTGCCGTTCCTGGTCGCCTCGCCCTTCATGTTCTTCCTCGGCGCGGCCTTCGCCTTCTACGTGGTCACGCCGCTGGCCTACGACTTCTTCCTGGGCTTCCAGCAGTTCGGCGCCGAGGGCGAGGCGGTGACCGAACAGGACGGCCTGTCGGTGGTCTTCCAGGGCTCGGCGCAGGAATACCTGAACCTGACGATCAAGTTCATCGTCGCCTTCGGCCTGTGCTTCCAGCTGCCGGTGCTGCTGACGCTGATGGGCAAGGCGGGGCTGGTCTCGGCCGTGGGTCTGCGGGGCGTGCGCAAGTATGCCGTCGTCGGCATCCTGGTGCTGGCCGCGCTGGTCACCCCGCCCGATGTCATCACGCAGGTGATCCTTTTCGTGGTGGTCTACGGCCTCTACGAGGTCTCGATCTTCCTGGTCGCCCGGGTCGAGCGGCAGCGCGAGGCGCGGCTGCGCGCCGAGGGCCTGTGGTTCGAGGATGACGAGGAAGGCGACGAGGATGCCGCCATGATGGCCGAGATGGAGGCCGAGGAGCGCGAGCGCCCATGACGCAACGCCCGCAGATCGCCGCGCCGGGCCTTGCCCCCGAGGAGGTGCTGACCCGCATCGCGGAGGCGCTGGAGCGTATGGCCCCGGCGCCCCTCCGTGCCCCCGACTGGGAGGCGGCGGAGGCCTTCGTCTGGCACGTCGCCCCCGACCGGCTGGAGCCGGTGCAAAAGGTGGCCCGCGTGCCGCTGTCGGCGCTGGTCGGCATCGACCGGGCGCGCGACACGCTGCTGGAGAACACGCTGCAGTTCGCCCGCGGGCTGCCGGCGAACAACGCCCTTCTCTGGGGCGCGCGCGGGATGGGAAAATCCAGCCTGGTCAAGGCGGTGCACGCCGAAGTTCTGGCGCGCGGCGAGGCGCTGAAGATCGTCGAGTTGCAGCGCGAGGATCTGCCGTCCGTCGGGCGGTTGCTGAACCATTTGCGCGCGGCCCCGCACCGCTTCGTGCTCTTCTGCGACGATCTGAGCTTTGGCCATGACGATGCGCATTACAAATCGCTGAAGGCGGTTCTGGACGGCGGGATCGAGGGGCGGCCCGAGAACGTGCTCTTCTATGCCACCTCCAACCGCCGCCACCTGATGCCGCGGGACATGATCGAGAACGAACGCGCCTCGGCCATCTCCCCCAGCGAGGCGACGGAGGAGAAGGTTTCCCTCTCCGACCGGTTCGGGCTGTGGCTGGGCTTTCACCCCTGCACGCAGGACGAATACCTCGCCATGGTGCACGGCTATTGCGCGGCCTACGGGCTGCAGGTGGAGGCCGCGCGCCTGCGGGCCGAGGCGATCGAATGGCAGGCCACCCGCGGCGCCCGCTCCGGCCGCGTCGCCTGGCAATTCTTCACCGATCTTGCGGGCCGCGAGGGGCTGCGGCTGGAGGGGTGAGAGGGGCGGGCGTTGCCTGCTTGCGATGTGGGGCGATTGCTGTCCCGGGCGGCGCGAGGGGGCTGTCCGCCCCCTCTGGCGCCGGGGGCGCCATTCACCCCCGAGAGTATTTCTGGCGAGATGAAGCCTTTGGCGGGGATGCCGGCCTTGGCCGAGCGGATGCGTGCCATCGCGGCGCGGGACGAGGCCCCGGGAGCGGAGGGGACGGACGGGACGGGGGCGCAGGCGCGCTGACCCCCGCCGGGCCGGTCACTTCAGGTAGGGCGTCGGGTCCACCGAATCGAAGCCTTCGCGCACCTCGAAATGCACGTAGGAGGGATCGCCCGCGCGAACGGTGGCAAGCTGCGCGCCGCGGCTGACGCGGTCGCCCTTCTTCACCGAGATCGTACCGACATTGGCATAGACCGTCAGCAGGTTGCCGGGGTGTTTCACCACGATGATCGGCACCTGTTCGGCGTCCGAGGTGATGGCCGCGACGGTGCCGTCGGCGGCGGCGCGGATCGGCGTGCCGGCGGGGGCGGCGATGTCGATGCCCTCGTTCCGGCCCTTGGCGTAGTCGCGGATGATGTTGCCGCTGACGGGCATGGCCATGCGCGCCTCGGGGTTCGCCGCGGGGGCGGGCGCCGGGGCGTCTTGCCGGGGCTGGCTGGCCGCGGCCGTGCCGCCGCCGGCCGAGAGGTCCGGCGCGGGCGGGGTCTGCGCCGCGGCGGCCGCGGGGGGCGGCGTGGTGGCGGGCAGCGGTTTCGAGGCGCTGGGAGGCGTCGGCGTGTCCGAGCCGACGCCGGGCCGGGGCACCGGCGTGCCGCGCGGGGCAGCGGCGCTGCGCGGCGGGCTTTGCTCGGCCACCGGGATCAGCAGGATCTGGCCCTCGCGCAGGCCGAAGTCGGGGCCGAGGCCGTTCCATTCCGCCAGCGCGCGCACCGAGACGTCGTAGAGGCGCGAGATCGTGTAGGCGGTCTCGCCCCGTGCGACGCGGTGGCGCTGCGGCTCGGCGCC
>JBPEXR010000091.1:0-10920 GCA_052031355.1 Paracoccaceae bacterium | reverse complement strand
CCGGCGGCGCTGTAGGTGGCGGCGCGCCCGCCCGGCGCGGTGTGGCGCGCGACTTCGCGCAGCAGCGCGGGCTCCCAAAGCTCGGGGTTCTTGGCGGGGGCGAAGCCGTCCAGGAACCAGGCGTCGGCGCGGCCCGCCCAGGCGGGCAGGGTTTCGCGGGCGTCCCCCTCGACCATCTGGAACTGCAGGTCGGGCAGGGCGATGCGCCCGTCCGGGGCGCCCCAGTGCGGGGCCAGCTCCGCCGCCAGCCCGGCCAGTTCGGGGAAGGCGGACTGGGCGCGGCGCATCTCCTCCGGGGTCAGGGGATAGGCCTCGAAAGAGGTGAAGTGCAGCACCCCCGGCGTGCCGTGCTGGCGCCAAAGGTGCAGCGTTGCCAGCAGGTTGAGGCCCGTTCCGAACCCAAGTTCCGCCACGTGGAACCCCGGCGCGAAGCGGTCCGGCAGGCCGGTGCCCTGCAGGAAGACGTGACGTGTTTCCGCCAGCCCGTCGTGCAGCGAATAATAGGGATCGTCGAAGCGGCGCGAGACGGGGACCGCGCCGTCGCGCCAGTCCAGGGCATCGCTTGGCGGCTGGGGGTTGCGCTTGTGCATCACGGGGCCCGCGGGTTAGGTCACCGCGAAACTGGCGCGGGGCGCGGGAAATGGCAATGGGCCGATGCGACATCACCGTCATGGGGGCCGGGATCTTCGGGCTGAGCATCGCCTGGGCGGCGGTGCGGCGCGGCGCGCGGGTCCAGGTGATTGATCCGGGCGGGCCGGGCGCCGGCGCCAGCGGCGGCATCCTGGGCGCGCTGGCCCCGCATGTGCCCGAGGCCTGGAACGAGAAGAAAGCCTTCCAGCTGCGCAGCCTGCTGATGGCCGAGACCTTCTGGGCCGAGGTCGCCGCCACGGGCGGCGGCGATCCGGGATATGCCCGCACCGGACGGCTGCAGCCGCTGGCGGATGCCGCCGCCATCGCGCGGGCCGAGGCACGGGCGCAAAGCGCGCGCGCGCTATGGGGCAGCGCCGCCGAATGGCGGGTGATCCCGGCGTCCGAGGCTGGCCCTTGGGCGCCCGAGTTCCCCGGCGGCGCGCTGGTGCACGACACGCTGAGCGCGCGCCTGCACCCGGCGCGGGCCTGCGCGGCCCTGGCGGCGGCGCTAAGGGTGCGCGGCACCCAGCTGCGCTGCGAGGGGGAGGCGCAGGGGCAGGTAATCTGGGCCACCGGGGCGGCGGACCTGGCCGCGATCAGCGCCGCGCGCCCGCGTCTGTTCGGCGCGCCGATCAAGGGCCAGGCGGCGATGCTGCGGCTTGCCGGCAGCCCGCCGCCCGCAAACGCGCCGCAGCTTTTCGCGGACGGACTGCACGTCATTCCCCATGCGGACGGTCTGGTCGCCGTCGGCTCCACCACCGAGCGTGTGTTCGCGGATCCCATCAGCACCGATGCGCAACTTGATGATATCGTTGCGAAAGCCAAGGCGGCCGTGCCGGCGCTGCGCGGGGCGGAGGTGGTGCAGCGATGGGCCGGGCTGCGTCCGCGTGCCCGGTCGCGTGCGCCGGTGCTGGGCCCGCACCCGTTGCACCCCGGCGCCTTCATCGCCAACGGCGGCTTCAAAATCGGCTTCGGCATGGCGCCGCTGGTGGGCGAGGTGATGGCGGACCTGGTGCTGGAGGGGCGCGATGCGATCCCGGACGCCTTCCGGGTGGAGAGCTGCCTCTAGTCGTCGCGCCCCGCGGCGTAGCGCGTCGCTGCTTCGCGCAGCGCCGACATGAGGCTGTCCAACGCCTTGGCATAACGCTCGTTCACCAGCTTGCCGGCCTCGTCGAACTGCTCGGCCGCCGCGGCGACGCAGAGCGAGGGCGCGGGCACCAGTGCCGCGCGGAAGGGCACAAGGCAGGCGCGCAGCATGTATTGCCCGGTCTCGCCCCCGGTGCGGCCGGCGTTGGCGCTCATCACCGCGGTGGGCTTGCCGGCCAGCGGCGCGCCCTCGGCCCGGCTGACCCAGTCGAGCGCGTTCTTCAGGACCCCGGTGATGCCCTTGTTGTATTCCGGCATGGAAATGGCCACCGCGTCGGCGGCGCGGATCTGCGCGACCAGACGGGCGACGCCCTCGGGCAGGCCGCCGCTGCCGGGCGCCTCTTCCTTCAACCGGGCCTCCAGGTCGCCGTCGTAGAGCGGCAGGTCCAGCTCGGCCCAGTCCACCTGCGCGGGGCCGAACCGGGCGACAGCCTCGGCCAGCAGCTTGCGGTTCTGCGAGGGCGCGCGCAGCGATCCGGGAATGGCGAGAAGGCGAAGGTCGGGCATGGGCACCTGCTGAAACGAAACCGGGCGCCGCTGGGGCGCCCGGTTAACTGTGTGCCTTAACGTTCGGGGATCAAGCCCCTTGGGCTGAACCGCAGCACCAGCAGCAGGATCACCCCCATGGTCAGCAGCCGCATGTGGGCGACGCTGTCCAGCAGATGCGCCTTGAGGGCGGAGCCATCGCTCATCCCGGCGGTCACCAGGTTCATCACCAGCTGGCCGATCGGTTCCACCTGGACCCAGAGGAACCAGATCAGGAAACCGCCCAGCACCGCGCCCAGGTTGTTGCCCGAACCGCCGACGATCACCATGACCCAGATCAGGAAGGTGTAGCGCAGCGGCTGGTAGGTGCCCGGCGTCAGCTGGCTGTCCAGCGTCGTCATCATCGCGCCGGCGATGCCGCAGACGGCCGAACCCAGCACGAAGACCTGCAGGTGGCGCGCGGTCACGTCCTTGCCCATGGCGCGGGCCGCGGTCTCGTTGTCGCGGATGGCGCGCATCATCCGGCCCCAGGGCGAATGCAGCGCGCGCTGCGCCAGAACGAAGATGATCACCAGCACCACGGCGAATAGCACCGCGTAGCCCAGCTTGACGTACAGCGTCGAGGCGGTGACCGCATCGATGCCCAGCCCCTGCGCACGTTCGACGAAGGCCGGGTCGTTCTGCAGGTCGATCTCGTAGGGCAGGGGACGCGGCAGGCCGATGACGTTCTTGACGCCGCGGGCCAGCCAATCCTCGTTCTTCAGGATGGCGATGATGATCTCGGCAATGCCCAGCGTGGCGATGGCCAGGTAGTCCGAGCGCAGGCCGAGGGCCGTCTTGCCGATGATCCAGGCCGCGCCCGCGGCCAGGACCCCGCCGACCGGCCAGGCCAGCAGGACCGGCAGGCCCAGGCCGCCCAGGTAGCCCGTCGCCGCCGGGTTCACCGCCTCGACGCTGCCGACCGCCGGATCGAAGACCGCGCGGAAGATGAAGAAGCCCGCGACCAGCACCGCGGCGACCAGCAGGCCCCGCAACCGGCCCTTGGGCAGGCGTGCCCGCACCATGGCCGCCGCGACGATCGTCGCCGCGCCCAGCGCAAGGCCCAGAACGATGCCCAGGCCGCCGGCGCGCCAGGCCTCGCCCACCGGGGGCGTGGAGACAAGGACCACCGCCAGGCCGCCCAGCGCCACGAAGCCCATGACGCCGACGTTGAAGAGGCCGGCAAAGCCCCATTGCAGGTTCACGCCCAGCGCCATGACCGCCGAGACCAGCCCCATGTTCAGGATCAGCACCGCCGAGTTCCAGCTTTGCAGAACCCCGGTCATCAGGATGAGCGCCGCCACGAAGGCGAACAGAAGTGTGTTGCGCAGGGTCTCGCTCATACCGATTTCCCCTTGAATAGGCCGGTGGGCCGGAACAGCAGGACGATCACCAGGATGACGAAGCTGACGGCGAACTTGTAATCGGTGGACAGCAGCTGGACGAGGCCGTCCGGCTCCATCCCCTCGGGCAGGGAGTAGGCCAGCACCTTCTTCCAGGCATAGGTCACCGTGACCTCGGAGAAGGCGATGACGAAGCCGCCCGCGATGGCGCCCAGCGGGCTGCCGAGGCCGCCGACGATGGCCGCCGCGAAGATCGGCAGCAGCAGCTGGAAGTAGGTGAAGGGCTTGAAGCTCTTGTCGAGGCCGTAGAGCACGCCGGCCACGGTCGCCAGGGCGGCGACGATCAGCCAGGTGACGCGCACCACCTTCTCGGGGTTGATGCCCGAGAGCAGCGCCAGGTCCTCGTTGTCCGAATAGGCGCGCATCGACTTGCCGGTGCGCGTGTGGTTGAGGAACCAGAAGAGCAGGGCGACGACCACCACGGCGGTGATCACGGTGATGCCCTGGCTGGTCTTGATCGCCAGGCCCTCGCGCAGGCCCGACCATTCGCGGAAGTCGCGGGCGTTGACGATGAAGCGCGCGCCATCGGCGAACCGCTGGTCATCGGGGCCGATGATGAAGCGCACGAGACCGTTGTAGATGAACATCACGCCCATCGAGACGATGACCAGGATCACCGGTTTGACCTTCTGCGCCCTGTAGAAGCGATAGACGACGCGGTCCGTCGTCAGCACCAGGACGGCGCAGGCGGCAATGCCGAGGGGCAGCGCCAGCAGCGCGGTGGGCAGCGGCCCGAAGCTGACACCCATCGACTGCAGCCACCAGGTGACCAGGATGGTTGCCATGGCGCCGAAGGCCATGGTGTCGCCATGGGCGAAATTCGAAAAGCGAAGAATGCCGTAGATCAGCGTCACCCCCAGCGCGCCGAGCGCCAGCTGGCTGCCATAGGCGATGGCGGGGACGAGCACGAAATTGGAAAGCGCGATAAACGCGTTGAGAAGGTCCATGCCTCAGCCCCCCAGGAAGGATTTGCGGACTTCGGGATCGGCCAGAAGGTCCTTGCCGGTGCCGGTATAGGCATTGCGCCCCTGCACCAGGACATAGCCCTTGTCGGCGATCTCCAGCGCCTGGCGGGCGTTCTGCTCGACCATCAGGATCGGGATGCCGGTGCGGGCCACCTCGATGATGCGGTCGAAAAGCTCGTCCATGACGATGGGGCTGACGCCGGCGGTCGGCTCGTCCAGCATCAGGACCTTGGGCTTGGTCATCAGCGCGCGGCCCACGGCGACCTGCTGGCGCTGGCCGCCCGACAGCTCGCCCGCGTACTGGCGGCGCTTCTCGCGCAGGATGGGAAAGAGGTCATAGACCTGCTCCATCGTCTCGCGGATGTCGTCGCGGCGGATGAAGGCGCCCATCTCGAGGTTCTCTTCCACCGTCATGGAGGAGAAGATGTTCGAGGTTTGCGGCACGAAGCCCATGCCCTTGATCACGCGGTCCTGCGGCGAGAGGTCCGAGATATCCTCGCCGTCCAGCCGCACGTGGCCGCCGCGCAGGTCGAGCATGCCGAAGACGGCCTTCATGGCGGTGGATTTGCCGGCCCCGTTGGGGCCGACGATGACGGCGATCTCGCCAGGGTTCACCGCGATGGTGCACTCGTGCAGGATGTCCGGCCCCTTGCCGTAGCCGCCGGTCATCGTATCGCCGATCAGGAAAGGCGCGTCGCTCACAGGATCGCCTCCGGCGCCTCGAGGCGGAAGGCCGACAGGAACGTGCGGTGCCGCGCCTCTGCCGCCGCGCGGTCGCCCGTGTCGGGCGTCGCGGTGATGAACTGCACCACCAGCCCGGCCGAGACCAGGTAGCTGTGCAGCGTCAGGATCGGGCGATCCTCGGCGACGAATTCGTAAAGAATGGTGCCCTGCAGCCGGTCGGCGAGGTTCATCCCCGTCAGGTCGACCACTTCCATCTCGCCGCCAAGGCCGGCGATCTGGCTGCGCACCTTGTCGAGGATGGCGCGCTGCACCATGTGCCCGGTCACCGCGGCGGGGGAGGCGACCTCCTCCAGCAGGACCTTGCCGACGCTTTTCTCCGGCCCCAGGTAGATCGCCATCTCGCGGGGCACACCCTCGGTCAGACGCTCCCACTGGACCGGCTGGCCGGCGCAGAATGTCAGTTGTTCGTGAAGCCGCGGGCAGTCCTCGGCGCTGGCCGCGCCGGCGGACAACCACGCGAACGCGAGCGCTGCCGCGCCCACGATCCGCTTGCTTGCCTGTTTCATACACTCACCTGTTTGTCTTTGTTTTTCAGACCGGTGCCGAGGTAAGCCTCGATCACCTGCTCGTTGGCCTTGATCTCGGCCAGGGTGCCTTGGGCAAGGACCTTGCCCTCGGCCATGCAGATCACCGGGTCGCACAGGCGGCCGATGAAATCCATGTCGTGCTCGATGACGACGAAGGTATAGCCGCGCTCCTTGTTGAGGCGCAGGATCGCGTCACCGATGGTGTTCAGAAGGGTGCGGTTCACGCCCGCGCCGACCTCGTCCAGGAAGACGATGCGGGCGTCGACCATCATGGTGCGCCCCAGCTCCAGCAGCTTCTTCTGCCCGCCGGAGATCTGCCCCGCCTTCTGGTCGGCCAGATGGTCGATGGTCAGGAACTCCAGCACCGCGTCGGCCTTGGCGCGCAGGGCGCGCTCCTCGTTGGCGATGCGCTTGCGCCCGAACCAGGTGTTCCACAGGCGTTCCCCGGACTGCGCGCCGGGCACCATCATCAGGTTCTCGCGGCAGGTCATGGAATGGAATTCATGCGCGATCTGGAAGGTGCGCAGCAGGCCCTTCTCGAACAGCGCGTGCGGCGGCAGGCCGGTGATATCCTCGCCCGCCAGGGTGACCCGGCCCGAGGTCGGCTCCAGCGCGCCGGAGATGACGTTGAAAAGCGTGGTCTTGCCGGCGCCGTTGGGGCCGATCAGCCCGGTGATGCTGCCTGGCTCGATTTCCAGCGTTGCGCCGTCCACGGCATGAAAGCCGCCAAAGTGCTTGTGCAGGTTTTCGACCTTGATCATGCGGCCCGCTGCCCCCTCCCTGTTTCCGGCTTTGCGCCGATTGGCGGGGTAGCTACCCCATGCGCCCGGCCAAGGGCAAGCGCAATCGACGGGATACGGCCACAACCCTGGCGGTAGTTGCGCAAACAGCCCGGCGATTCCCGCCGGGCTGTTCTTGTTTTAGCATGATTCTACAAGATTAGCGGAAAGATTCCGTCTTGTAGGCCGCGCCCTCGACCGAGTACTCGCGGTAGGTGCCGGCGGCCTCGCCGGGGCCGATCAGCTCCACGTTGGTGGCGCCGACGTAGTCGATGTCGCCGCCGTCGGCCAGGATCTGCAGCGCCTTGCCCAGCTCGCCCGGCAGGATCTTCTCGCCCGGTGCGTTGGCCACGGCCATCAGGTTGTCCTTGATCGCGGCCGAAGAGGCATCGCCGCCCGCCTGCATCGCCAGCGCCAGCAGCGCCGCCGCGTCATAGCTTTCGCGGGTGAAGGAGCTTTCGCCGTTCACGCCGGCTTCCTCGGCCAGCTTGGCGAATGCCTCGGTGCCTTCGCCCTCGGACCACGGAACCGCCCCGAAGGAGCCTTCCATCTGGTCGCCCAGGTCAGCCAGCAGCTGGTCGCCGTACATGCCGTCGCCCATCATGAAGGTGTCGAAGGCGCCCGAGTCGACCGCGCCCTGGATGATGCCCTTGCCGCCCTGGTCGGAGTAGCCGAGCACCGCCAGCACTTCGCCGCCGGCCGAGGCCAGCGCGCCGATCTCGGCCGAGTAGTCGGCCTTGCCGTCTTCGTGCGGGGTGTTCAGCGTCACCGTGCCGCCGGCCTTTTCGAAGGCGGCGATGAAGCTGTCGGACAGGCCCTTGCCGTAGTCGTTGTTGGTGTAGGTCACCGCGACTTCGTTGATGCCCTTGTCCTGCAGGATCTGGGCCAGCACTTCGCCCTGGCGCGCATCGGAAGGCGCGGTGCGGAAGAAGAGGCCGTCATCCTCGGCGGTGGAAAGCGCCGGCGAGGTGGCGGAGGGCGAGACCATCGGGATGCCGTTCGGCACGGCAACGTTGGCCAGGACCGCGCCGGTCACGCCCGAGCAGTCGGCGCCCATGATGCCGACGACGCCGTCGGTGGTCACCAGGCGCTCGGCCGCGGCGGTGGCGGCGGCGCTGTCGATGCAGGTCGAATCCGCGCGCACGGCTTCCAGTTTCTTGCCGTCCAGGAAATTGCCGGACTCGTTGATCTCGTTCAGGGCCATCTCGGCGCTGTCGGCCATGTGCGGCGTCAGAGATTCGATCGGGCCGGTGAAGCCCAGGATGACGCCGATCTTGACCGTTTCGGAATGGCTACCGGCAAACGCGGCACCGGTCATCAGCGCCGTGGCTGCGGTGGCAGCAAGCAGCTTTTTCATGTGTGTTCTCCCTAGTTGGAACATGCAGTTGGAACATGCGTCCTGGGCGTCAGCCTATGCGGCCCCCCGGCAAAAGAAAAGAGGCATTCCGCGCCGGAATCGGGTGAAGGCACCACTTGCGCCCCGCCATC
This sequence comes from Paracoccaceae bacterium, assembly GCA_052031355.1. Taxonomy (GTDB): domain Bacteria; phylum Pseudomonadota; class Alphaproteobacteria; order Rhodobacterales; family Rhodobacteraceae; genus JBPEXR01. The sequence continues at coordinate 2,713 of JBPEXR010000091.1, read as the reverse complement.
CAACTGGTTGACTTAGAGGCACTTTCCGGCGCTCTTCACGCGATCAGATCGACAGGCGCGTGGCGTGGCTGCCGCGTTCGCGGTAGGGCGTCGTCTGGTAATGCGCGCGGTAGCATTTGGAGAAATGCGAGGGCGAGGCGAAGCCGCAGGCCAGCGCCACGTTGATCACGCTCATGTCCGTCTGCATCAGGAGGTTGCGCGCCTTCTGCAGCCGCAGTTCCATGTAGTAGCGCTTGGGGCTGCGGTTCAGGTAGCGGCGGAACAGACGCTCCAGCTGGCGGGTGGACATGCCCACTTCCTTGGCCAGCAGCGCCGGGCTCACCGGCTCCTCGATGTTGCTTTCCATCATCTGGATGACCTGGCTCAGCTTGGGGTGCCGCACGCCGATGCGCGTGGGCACCGACAGGCGCTGGGTGTCCTGGTCGGTGCGGATGGAGGAATAGATCAGCTGGTCGGCCACCGAGTTGGCCAGCCCCTCGCCGTGATCGTCGGCGATGATCTTCAGCATCAGGTCGATCGAGGAGGTGCCGCCCGCGGTGGTCATCCGCCCGTTGTCGATCACGAAGACCGATTTCGTCAGCGTGACCTCGTCGAAGGCCTCGGCGAAACTGTCCTGGTTCTCCCAGTGGATGGTGGCGCGCCGCCCGTCCAGCAGCCCGGCCTTGGCCATGGAATAGGCGGCGGTGCACAGCCCGCCCATGACCAGCCCGCGCCGCGCCTCGCGCCGCATCCAGTTGAGCAGCCGCTTGGTGGTGGCCGAAGCGACGTCGATCCCGCCGCACAGCAGCACGGTGTCGTCGCGCCCCAGCTCCTCCAGATCGCCGTCCAGCTGGAAGCTGGTGCCGGCCGAACAGGTGACCGTCTCGCCGCCTTCGCCCAGGATGCGCCAGCTGTAGATCTGCTGGCCCGCCATGCGGTTGGCGATGCGCAGGCTTTCCACCGCCGCGGCAAAGCAAAGCAGGGTGAAGTTGTCCAAGAGCACGAAGACGAACCGGCGCGGTTTCGGGCCGGCCTGACCGCTGCCTGCCTGGGCCTGATCCCTGTCCATCTCGCTCTCCCGTCGCCGCGTCCGGAAGGCGGCGCTTTTCCCTGCCGCCGGTCCTCCCCCCGGGGCCGGGAAAGCGCGCCTTCCGTCCCGGCAGTTGGACCAGTTTTCGCTTTGCCGTCAAGGGTCCGGGCGCAGTCCCGGGCACAGGGCGGAACCCGGCGCGACCCGGCGCGAGGTGCAAGCCCGCCCTGCCGGCTTGCGTATGGCGCCCGGCGGCCCAGGCGGCTATAACCCTTGGCGTATGACCGCAAACGACTGGAGCGAAGCGATGAGCGAGTGGCAGAAAACCGATTGGCGCAAGAAGCCTCGGGTTCAAATGCCCGATTATGTGCAGGACGAGGTTCTGGCCTCGACCGAGGCACAGCTTGCGAAGTATCCGCCGCTCGTCTTTGCGGGCGAGGCGCGGCGCCTGAAGGCGCAGCTGGGCGCCGCGGCGCGCGGCGAGGCCTTCGTGCTGCAGGGCGGCGATTGCGCCGAAAGCTTCGACCAGTTCAGCGCCGATTCCATCCGCGATACCTTCAAGGTGATGCTGCAGATGGCGATGGTGCTGACCTACGGCGCCAAGGTGCCGGTGGTGAAGATCGGCCGCATGGCCGGGCAGTTCGCCAAGCCGCGCAGCGCCCCGACCGAGGTTCAGAACGGTGTCGAGCTGCCCAGCTACCGCGGCGACATCATCAACGAGTTGGCCTTCACCGAGGAAGCCCGCCGTCCCGATCCCGCGCGCATGCTGCAGGCCTACACCCAGGCCGCGGCGACGCTGAACCTGCTGCGCGCCTTCTCCACCGGGGGCTATGCCGACGTGCACAAGGTGCACAGCTGGACGCTGGGCTTCACCGAGGGCGAGAAGGCGGCGAAGTACCGCGACATGGCCAACCGCATCTCCGACGCGCTGGATTTCATGAAGGCCGCGGGGGTGGACAGCGACCGCGCCCACACGCTGCAGACGGTGGATTTCTACACCAGCCACGAGGCGCTGCTGCTGGAGTACGAGGAGGCGCTCTGCCGTCTCGACACCACCTCCGGGCGCTGGCTGGCCGGCTCGGGTCACATGATCTGGATCGGCGACCGCACCCGCCAGCCCGACGGCGCGCACGTGGAATTTGCCCGCGGCGTGCAGAACCCCATCGGGCTGAAATGCGGGCCCAGCACCACGGCGGAGGATCTGAAGGTCCTGATGGCGCGCCTCAACCCCGACAACGAGGCCGGGCGGCTGACGCTGATCGCCCGCTTCGGCGCCGGAAAGGTGGGCGAGCATCTGCCGCGGCTGATCCGCGCGGTGCAGGAAGAGGGCGCGAACGTGCTGTGGTCCTGTGATCCGATGCACGGCAACACGATCAAGTCCTCGACCGGCTACAAGACGCGGCCCTTCGATTCGGTCCTGCGCGAGGTGCGGGAGTTCTTCGCCGTGCACAACGCCGAAGGCACGATCCCCGGCGGCGTGCATTTCGAGATGACCGGCCAGGACGTGACCGAGTGCACCGGCGGCGTGCGCGCCGTCTCCGAAGAGGACCTGAGCGACCGTTACCACACGGCCTGCGATCCGCGCCTCAACGCCAGCCAGGCGCTGGAGCTGGCCTTCCTCGTGGCCGAGGAACTGGTCAACCGCCACGCCGCCCAGGCCGCCGCGGCGGTCTGAGGGGCCTAACGCGCGGGGCCCGGGGCCCC
>JBPEXR010000090.1:0-2617 GCA_052031355.1 Paracoccaceae bacterium | reverse complement strand
CGCCTCCATCGCGGTCAGCAGGCGTTCGGCCATCGGCAGATGGGTCGCCGCGGCATAGGCGCGGAAGCATTCCTGCACCACCGCCTCGCCCGCCAGCATGTTGCCGGCCACTGAATGATCCGCCCCGCAGCGGTGCCCCGCCCATTCCACGCAGCCTTCGCCGGTATGCGCGTGGAACTGGCCCCGCGCGTCCATCATGTGGCACTGACGTTGCCGCGCGTTGCCGTCGCGCCCGATCAGGTCGGCCAGCACCGCCTCGGCGCTTTCGCCGGCCTCCAGCCGCGACAGGCCCTCGGTCCCCCAAAGCGGGTTGACGAAGGCCTGGGTCGCCACCGCCGACCGGCGGCCGATGTAGGGCACGGCCGCACCGCAGGCGAAGAAGCGGCTTGCGACGGCGATGCCGATCTCGCCGGTGTCTGGATCGCGGGCGATGATGGAATAGGTCATGTCAGCGGCCCACCGCGTAGGCCTGCATCAGGCGCGGGGTGGCGGCGGCCTGCAGGCGCCCGTCGGGGTGGCGCAGCGCGGCCGTCAGGCGCCCGACGGTCCAGGGCTCGGCCACGTGCACCTTGTGCCCGCGCGCGCGCAGCCCCTCGATCACCGCTTCGCCGACGTTCGGCTCGATCATCATCTCCCCCGGTTTCGCTTCCCGTGGGAAGAAGCTGCCCTGAAAATGCATGGAATGGAACAGCGGCGCGTCCATACCCTGTTGCAGGTCCAGCCCGTGGTGCACGAACCGCAGGAAATAGATCAGCTGCCACTGGTCCTGCTGGTCGCCGCCGGGGGTGCCGAAGGCGATGCGGGTGCCGTCCTTCTCGGCCAGGCTGGGGGTCAGCGTGGTACGCGGGCGCCGTCCGGGCGCCAGCGAGGTCGGCAGCCCCTCCTCCAGCCAGAACATCTGCGCGCGCGAGTTCAGCGGGAAGCCCAGGCCCGGCACCACCGGGTTCGACTGCAGCCAGCCGCCCGAGGGCGTGGCAGAGACCATGTTGCCCCAGCGGTCGATCACGTCGAGGTGCACGGTATCGCCGCGCTTCTCGGTCAGATGCGCCATCGTCGGCTCTTGCGGGGCAGCATCGCGCACCCCGAAGTCGCGCCCGGCGCGGTCCACGTAGGCCTCGGCCAGATGCTCGAACCCCGGCACGCGGCCCGGGCGCTGCTCCAGGCTGGCCTCGCGCGTGATCAGCTTGGCGCGGTCGGCATTGTAGTCGTCGGACAGCAGATGCTCGATCGGCACCTCGCTGTGCGCGGGATCGCCGTAATAGGCCTCGCGGTCGGCATAGGCGAGTTTCATCGCCTCGATCACCGTATGCACGAACTCCTCGCCCATCGGGTCCATGGCGCCAAGGTCGAAATGCTTCAGGATCGCCAGCGCCTGCAGCAGCACGGGGCCCTGGCTCCAGGGGGCGGTCTTGTGGACGGTCCAGCCGTGGTACTCGTAGCTGAGCGGCTGCTCGTAGCTGGCGCGCCATTCGGCCATGTCGGCGGGCGCCAGAACGGCGCGGTTCTTCTGCTCGGAGACGTCGTGCACCTCCGCCTCCTCGAGGTAGTCGAAGATCGCCTCGGCCACGAAGCCTTCGGCCCAGGCGGCGCGGGCGGCGTCGATCTGCGCCGCGCGGTCGCCGCCGGCGGCCTCGCCGATCTCGACGAGGCGCTCGTAGGTCCGCGCCAGATCGGGGTTCTTGAAGGTGTCGTTGGGCGCCGGCGCCTGCCCGCCCGGCGTCCAGACGGCGGCCGAAGTGGGCCATTCCCGGGCGAAATAGTCCCTAAGACCGGCAATCGTGTTGGCCACCCGCGGCAGGATCGGATGCCCCTCGCGGGCATAGTCGATCGCCGGTTGCAGCGCCTCGCGCAGGCTGACCGATCCGTGGTCGCGCAGCATCAGCATCCAGCCGTCGAAGGCGCCGGGCACCACGGTGGACAGCAGCCCCGAGCCGGGGATCAGGGTCAGACCTTGCGCCTTGTAATGCGCGATCGTGGCGCCGGCGGGGGCCGGCCCCTGGGCGCAGATCACCTTGGTCTCTTCCGACTTGGCGTCGAAGAGGATCACCGGCAGATCGCCCGCCGGACCGTTCAGATGCGGCTCGACCACCTGCAGGACGAGGCCCGTGGCCACCGCCGCGTCGAAGGCGTTGCCGCCCCGCTCCAGCAGCCCCATGCCGACCGACGAGGCGATCCAGTGCGTCGAGGTGACGACACCGAAGTGGCCGCGGATCTCGGGGCGGGTGGTGAATTCGCTCATGTCTGCTCCGTCATTGTTCGCGCGGGTCCAGCGCATCGCGCAGCCCGTCGCCCAGAAGGTTGAAGCCCAGCACCACGAGGAAAATCGCGACGCCCGGCCAAAGCGCCATCCAGGGCGCCTGGTTCAGGAAGTTCTTCGCCGTGTTCAGCATCGACCCCCAGGAGGGCGCCGGCGGCTGCTGGCCGAGGCCCAGGAACGACAGCGACGCCTCGGCGATGATCGCGGTGGCCACCGTCAGCGTGGCCTGCACCAGCACTGGCGGCAGCACGTTGGGGAAGATGTAGCGCGACAGGATCTTGCGGGTCGGCAAGCCGATGGCACGCGCGCTGTCGACGTAATCCTCGGCCGCGACGCTCAGCACCTGGCCGCGGGTCAGGC
>JBPEXR010000009.1:0-4225 GCA_052031355.1 Paracoccaceae bacterium | reverse complement strand
GCGGCGCGGATGGACGGCGCCGGCCTGCGCGAGGAGATCCTCTACGTGCTGACGCCGATGGCGGTGCCCGGCATCGCCTCGACGGTGCTGCTGAACTTCATCCTGGCATGGAACGAGGCCTTCTGGACGCTGAACCTGACGGCCGCCAAAGCGGCGCCGCTGACCGCCTTCATCGCCAGCTACTCCAGCCCCGAGGGGCTGTTCTACGCCAAGCTCAGCGCCGCATCGACAATGGCCATCGCGCCGATCCTGATCCTGGGCTGGTTCAGCCAGAAGCAATTGGTCCGCGGCCTGACCTTCGGCGCCGTGAAATAGGGGGACGACATGGGACGTATCGAGCTGAAACAGGTGACCAAGAGCTTCGGCGACGTGCAGGTCATCCCGCCGCTGGACCTGACGATCGAGGACGGGGAGTTCGCGGTCTTCGTGGGCCCCTCGGGCTGCGGCAAGTCCACGCTGCTGCGCCTGATCGCGGGGCTGGAGGATATCACCTCCGGGGTGATCGAGATCGACGGGCAGGACGCCACCGGCACGCCGCCGGCCCGGCGCGGGCTGGCGATGGTCTTCCAGTCCTACGCCCTCTACCCGCATATGTCGGTGCGCAAGAACATCGCCTTCCCGCTGCGCATGGCCAAGCTCGACAAGGCCGAGATCGACCGCCGGGTCGAAGGCGCGGCCTCGGTGCTGAACCTGACGGATTACCTCGACCGCCGGCCGGGGCAACTGTCGGGCGGGCAGCGCCAGCGGGTCGCCATCGGCCGCGCCATCGTGCGCGAGCCTGCGGCCTTCCTGTTCGACGAGCCGCTGTCGAACCTCGACGCCGCGCTGCGCGTCGGCATGCGGCTGGAAATCTCCGAGCTGCACGGCCGCCTGGCGACGACGATGATCTACGTCACCCACGACCAGGTCGAGGCGATGACCATGGCCGACAAGATCGTCGTGCTGCGCGCCGGCAACGTCGAACAGGTGGGCGCGCCGCTGGATCTCTACCGCGAGCCGCGCAACACCTTCGTCGCCGGCTTCATCGGCTCGCCCAAGATGAACCTGATCGAAGGCCCGACGGCGCAGAAACACGGCGCGCATACGATCGGCGTGCGCCCCGAGCATATCGCCGTCTCGGGCACCGAGGGCGAATGGTCGGGCGTGGTCAGCGTGTCCGAACACCTCGGCTCGGACACCTTCTTCCACGTTCAGGACACCGGCCTGGCCGAGACGATCACCGTGCGCGCCGATGGCGAGATCGGCTTCCGCCACGGCGACCGCATCTTCCTGACGCCGCGCCCCGAATGCATCCACCGTTTCGACGCCGCGGGACTGCGCATCGCATGAACCACGACCCTGCCGGGCGCTTCGCCCGCCCCTCCGGTGCGCCGGCCCCGCGGGCCGCGCACCCTTCGACCGCTGGAGACGCCCAGATGATCCGGCTTGCCAATGCGACCCTCGCGCAGCTGCCCGGCGCCGTGGCGCGCCCGACCTACGACCGCGGCGCCCTGCGCGCCGGGATCGTGCATATCGGAGTGGGCAACTTCCACCGCGGGCACCAGGCCTGGTACCTGCACCGGCTGATGCAGCAGGGGCTGGCGCAGGACTGGGCGATCATCGGCGCCGGCGTGCGCCCCGCCGACGCGGAGATGCGCGCGCGCCTGCTGCGGCAGGAGGGGCTGTTCACCCTGTTCGAACTGGCGCCCGGCGGCATCTCGGCCGAAGTTGTCGGCTCGCTGGTGGACTTCCTGCCCGTGGCCGAAGACAACGGCCCGCTGATCGAGGCGATGGCCCACCCGCAGATCCGCATCGTTTCGCTGACGGTGACGGAAAGCGGCTATTTCCGCGACCCGGCCACCGGCGGGCTGGACCTTGCCCATCCCGACATCCGGCACGACATCGACCGCCCGCGCGCGCCCCGCACCGCCTTCGGCGCCATCCTGGCCGCCCTTGGGCTGCGCCGCGCAGCGGGCGCGCCGCCCTTCACGGTGCTGAGCTGCGACAACCTGGAAGGCAACGGCGATGTCACCCGCGGCGCGGTGCTGGCCCTGGCCCGGCAGACGGACCCGGATCTGGCCGACTGGATCGCCGCCGAGGGCGCCTTTCCCAATTCCATGGTCGATTGCATCGTGCCCGCCACCGGCGCGCGGGAGCTGGCCCTGCCCGCCGCCTTCGGGCTGGAGGATGCCGCCCCCGTCGCGCACGAGGATTTCCGGCAATGGGTGATCGAGGATCGTTTCTGCACCGGCCGCCCCGACTGGGACCGCGCCGGCGCCACCTTCACCGACCGGGTGCACGCCTTCGAGACGCTGAAGATCCGCATGCTGAACGCCGGGCACCAGGTGCTGGCTGCCCCGGGCGAGCTGCTGGGGCTGGAGACGGTGGCCGCCTGCATGGCCGATGCCCAGCTGCGCGCCTTTTTCGACGCGGTGCAGCGGCGCGACATCCTGCCCTGCGTGCCGCCCGCGCCCGGGGTGACGCCGCAGGAATACCTGCACCTCATCACCCGCCGCTTTGCCAACGCGCAGATCCATGACACCACCCGGCGCATCGCCTTCGACGGCCTGGCGCGGCACGCCGGCTTCCTGCTGCCCAGCCTGCGCGAAGCCCGCGCCGCCGGGCGCGAGCCGCATGGCCTGGTGCTGGTCGAGGCCCTCTGGGCACGCATGTGCGCCGGCACGCGCGAGGACGGCAGCACGATCCCCGACAACGATCCGCAATGGGCGCGGCTGCAGGCCACGGCCCGCGCGGCACGGGATGAGCCGACCCTCTGGCTCGACCAGATCGAGGCCTACGGCGAGCTGGCGCAGGACCCCTGGCTGCGCGCGGCCTTCGCGGAGGCCCTCACCCGGGTCTGGCGCGACGGGACACGGGCGGTGATCGGGGCCTACGCGGCGGGTTGAGGGTCGCGGTTGGAGCGTTTTGGGGCTGACACCCGCTGGCGGTTATCCCCCCTTCCCCAGCAACCTCAGTTCCGGCAGAACATGAGCGTCGGACACAACCCGCCGGGGATGTCGGAGGTCTCTTCCCCCATGGTCACGCTGAGGTCCGGCTCGATGGTGACCTTGGCAGAGAAATACTCGGTCAGGGTCCCGCTGCGGGTGAAATCTCGGCCGCATTTGCGGCAGGTCACCGTCTTGTGGAACTTGCGCGGATGCCGCGTTTGAAGTTGCAGCACGATGCGCGGGTAGGCCTCGGCCGGGCTGGCGACCTCCAGAACCTCGGCCTTTTCCCCCTCCAGCGGGCAGGGCACCTCCAGCTCCGAGACGGCTGAGCCGGTCGCGGGATCGTTCAGCGGAAAGGCGAAGCGCCCGCCGCTGCAGCGGGTGTCCGACAGTGCCTTGCGCGGCAAGGCCAGGCCGGCGACCAGGATCTCGGCCTCGGCGTCGAGCCGGCGAAGCGGCTGGCCGGTGTCGCCGTTGACGATCCAGTGCCCCCCGTCCAGCCGGGCAAGCCGGTAGGCGCCGTCGAACATCGGCTCGCGCCCCTCAGGGCGCAGGTTCGGGTCCAGGCCTTCGGCGCGGTAGCCGCGCACCGCCGGCCCCGCCGCCCGGCGGATCAACTCCGCATCGACGACCGATTGTTCGTAGGGCCCGTGGTTCTCGCCGGCGCGCAATTGGTCCGGCAGGCTGGAGAGCTTCGCGAGGACATCCTCCAGCGCGCGCACCCGCGTCTGCCATTCATGGGCGCTGCCCAGAACGCCGGAGTTCTCGGCCACGAAGTAGGCATCGGTCCAGCCGCCGCTGATACCACTGGCGTCGATCCCATAGCTTCGCTCCAGCCCGTCGAGCAAACGTTCGTAGGCGGCGCCGAGCACGCGATACTCCTCCCGCACGCCGTAGAGGCGCACGTAGTCCTCGTGCAGGTGGTAAAGGCTGATCGTCGCCTCCTCCAGCACGGCGGAGACCAGCGTCAGCCCGTTTCCCACGGCCGATTTCGCGGTGCTTTCGGGAAAGAAGGCGTCCTGTCCATGCACGCGGAAAAGCGCGTCCCAATCGGGGCTGCCGGGCACGTTGAACGACCACTGGCCGGGCGCGCCGGTGACGCCCACATCGGCCACGTGATCCAGCAGGCTGACCCCGTCGCTGAACGTCAGCCGCAGCTTCACGTCCATCAGCCGGGGATGCCGGCGCAGGTCCACCGGCAGTTTCGCCAGGTGGATCGGCGTGTAGGCGCGCCCGCTGGGCGTCAGTTCCGGCAAGGTGACGATCCCCACCGGGTCCCCCCAGATGAAACGGACGGA
>JBPEXR010000089.1:0-10981 GCA_052031355.1 Paracoccaceae bacterium | reverse complement strand
GGCGCGTCGTCGGCGATGAGCCGGCCGGCGCGGAAGCTGCGGAAGGCGTCGTCGGCCTGCGCCGGCTCGGCGGCGATGACCTGGCATTCGGGCGCCAGCGTCGCCAGCGTCAGGCAGGTGCCGGAGATCATCCCCCCGCCGCCGATCGGCGCCAGCACCGCGTCGAGGCCGTCCGCCTGTTCGATCAGCTCCTTGGCGCAGGTGCCCTGTCCGGCGATCACCCGCGGATCGTTGTAGGGGTGCACGAAGTCGCTGCCGGTGCGGGCCTGCACCTCGGCAAAGGCCGCCTCGCGCGCGCTGGTGGATGGGGCGCATTCGGTGATCTGCCCGCCGTAGCGGCGCACGGTGTCCTTCTTGGCCTGCGGGGCGGTGCGCGGCATCACCACGTGGCAGGGAATGCCCCGGCGCCGGGCGGCATAGCTGAGGCAGGAGGCGTGGTTGCCCGAGGAATGCGTCGCCACCCCCCGGGCCGCCTGCGCGTCATCCAGCCCGAAGACGGCATTGGCCGCGCCCCGCACCTTGAAGGCGCCCGGCTCCTGGAAGTTTTCGCACTTGAAGAACAGCCGCGCGCCGGCGGCCTCGTCCAGGTGGTCGGAGGTGCGGATCGGCGTGCGGCGGATGTGCGGTGCGATGCGCGCCTCGGCCTCCAGCACGTCCTCGAAACGCGGGATCCGCAGGGCGGTCCCCGCCGCGCCGCCGCCCGCCCCGGGCCGGCGTCCGGTGGCCCCGCCGCTCATTGCGCCGCCACCTGCGCCCGGTCCGGTTGCCCTGCGCGGTAGACCTGCTGCGCCGCCGCGACGCCGGCGCCAAGCTGCAGCGGCACGCCGCAGTCGGCCAGGACCATCTCGGCGGTGGCCAGGCCGCACAGGGCCTGCGCCTCGGTCAGGCGGCCGAGGTGGCCGATGCGGAAGACGCGCCCCGCAAGCTGCCCCAGCCCGGTGCCGAAGGCCATGCCGTAGCGCGCGGCGGCATGGGCGACCAGCGCGTTGCCGTCCACCCCCTCGGGCAGGCGGATGGCGCTGACGGTGTCGGAATAGAGCGGCGGCGCCTCGGCGCAGAGGGGCAGCCCCCAGGCCTGGACCGCCGCCCGCACGCCGGCGGCGATATGCGCGTGGCGGGCAAAGACCTGCGGCAGGCCTTCCTCCAGCAGCATGTCGCAGGCGAGGGCCAGCCCGTTCACCAGTCCCGCGGGCGGGGTGTAGGGGTAGCCGCCGCCAGCGCAGGCGCGGTGCATCTGGGCGATGTCGAAATAGGCGCGGGGCAGGCCGCCGCCCGTCTGCGCCGCCTCCTGCGCCGCCGCCATCGCGCGCTCCGACAGCGCCAGGATCGCCAGGCCCGCGGGCAGCATGAAGCCCTTCTGGCTGCCGGTGACGGCGATATCGACGCCCCATTCCTGCATCCGGAACTCCATCGACGCGATGGAGGAGACGCCATCGACCATCAGCAGCGCCGGGTGGCTTGCCGCGTCCATCGCCCGGCGCACCGCGGCGATGTCGGCGCGCACGCCGGTGGCGGTCTCGTTGTGGGTGGCCAGCACCGCGCGGATGCGGTGGCCCCGGTCGGCTTCCAGGATGCGGGCGAAGTCCTGCGCCGGGATGCCGGCGCCCCAGGCGGCCTCGACCACCTCCACCTCCAGCCCCAGGCGCTGGCACATCTCGATCCAGCGGGCGCTGAACATCCCGTTGCGGCAGGCCAGAACGCGGTCGCCGGGCCGCAGCGTGTTGGTAAGCGCGATCTCCCAGCCGCCGGTGCCGGTGGCGGGAAAGAGGAGCACCTCCGCCCCCGGGTGCTGCACGACGCGGGCGACGCCGCGCCGGGCGCGCGCCAGCATGGCGCCGAAGTCCGGGCCGCGGTGGTCCATGGTCGGCATGTCCACCGCGCGGCGCAGCGCCTCGGGCATGTTCGTCGGGCCGGGAATGAAAACGGGGTTCGCGTGGTCCATGCGGGCCTCCCTGGTGATCGCCCCGTCAGGGTAGGGGCGGGGGTGCGGCGCGCGCAATTTTTTTGAAATAGTTTTTCAGAGGCGACAGATTCCGGCTATTGTCGCAAAACTTCAGAGGCTTGGCGTTTTTCACCGCGCCACCGCCTGCGCCGGGAGGGCCAGATGACGAACAGCAGGACACGCCGCGGACGCCCGCGCGCCTTCACCGAACGCCCCGAGCAGACGCGGGTGCAAAGCCTGGACCGCGCGCTCGACATACTGGACCTTTTGGCACGGCGCGACGGGCTGACGCTGACGCAGATCGCCGAGGCGCTGGGGCAATCGCCCGCCACGCTCTACCGCGCGCTGGTGACCTTCGCGCACCGCGGCATGGTGGAAAGCGACCCGGTCGCGCAGACCTGGCACGTCGGCCCCGCGGCCTTCCGCTATGGCGCGGCCTTCCTGCGCCGCTCCTCGCTGGTCGAACGCGCGCGGCCGGTGATGCGCGCGCTGATGGAGGAAACCGGCGAGACGGCGAACCTGGGCGTGGCGCAGAACTGGCAGGTGCTGTTCCTCGACCAGGTGGAGACGCATGAGACGATCCGCGCCTTCTTTCCGCCCGGCACCCGCTCGCCGCTGCATGCCTCGGGCATCGGCAAGGCGCTGCTGTCGGCCTTCTCGCCGGCGCAGCTGTCGCGCTTCTTCGCGGAAGCGAAGCTGGAGGCGTTCACCGCCCGCACGCTGACCCACCCGGCACGGCTGCGCGCCGAGATCGCGCAAAGCGCGGCGCGCGGCTGGGCGCTGGACGATGGCGAGAAAAGCCAGGGCATGCGCTGCATCGCCGCCCCGGTGCGCGGCGCGCATGGCGAGGCGGTGGCGGGCATTTCCGTCTCCGGGCCGACGCACCGCCTGACCGACGCGCGGCTGGAGGCGACGGGCCGGGCCGTGGTGCGCGCGGCGGACACGCTGTCGCGGGCGCTGGGCGGCACGGGCGCCGGTGGGGGCGAAGGCGAGGGGTAGAGGTTGCGCGGGCGCGCCGGTCAGCTGGCGTTCTCGGCCTCGGGGGCCGGCGCGGGCTCCCGCGGGGGGCGTCCGATCACGTCCTTCAGCTCGTCCAGCTCGATGAAATTGTCGGCCTGGCGCCGCAGCTCGTCGGCGATCATCGGCGGCTGGCTGCGGATGGTCGAGACCACCGAGACGCGCACCCCCTGCCGTTGCAGGCTTTCCACCAGCGGCTTGAAATCGCCATCGCCGGAGAACAGGACGATGTGATCGACCCGCGGCGCCAGCTCCATCGCGTCGACCGTCAGTTCAATGTCCATGTTGCCCTTCACCTTCCGGCGGCCCTGGCTGTCGGTGTATTCCTTGGCCGGCTTGGTCACCATGGTGAAGCCGTTGTAGTTCAGCCAGTCGACCAGCGGGCGGATGGGGGAATATTCTTCGGAATCCAGCAGGGCGGTGTAGTAGAACGCCCGCAGAAGCTTGCCGCGCCGCATGAATTCCAGCCGCAGAAGCTTGTAGTCTATGTCGAACCCCAGCGCCTTGGCGGCGGCGTAGAGGTTGGACCCGTCGATAAAGAGGGCGAGCCGCTCATCCTTGTAAAACATCAATAAAATCCTTCGGTCAATCGAATGGCCTTCACGGGGGGGAGTGGACGCCTTACACGGCGCTCATTCGTTTTGCTGACAAACTAGGGTGCGGGCGTCATGGCGCAAGGTCAGGGTGAATCACTTTACGCGGCGCAACCCACGGGCTTGTGGGGCAATGCCCTGGTGGCGCTGGGGGCCAATCTGCCGTCGCCCGCCGGCCCGCCCGCCGCCACCCTGGCCGCCGCGCTGGCCGAGATGCGCCGCCGCGGCCTGCGCCTGCGGGCGATCAGCCGCTTCTTTCATACGCCTTGCTTTCCCGCCGGGGCGGGGCCCGATTACGTCAACGCCGCCGTGGGGCTGGAGCACGCCGGCGGCCCCGAGGCGCTGCTGGCCCTGCTGCACGAGGTCGAGGCTGCCTTCGCCCGCACCCGGGCCGAACGCTGGGGCATGCGCACGCTGGACCTCGACCTTCTGGCCTATGGCGCCGAGGTGCGTCCCGACATGGCCGGCTACCGCGCCTGGCGCGACCTGCCGCCCGAGGCGCAGCGCCAGCGCGCCCCGGACCGGCTGGTGCTGCCGCACCCCCGGCTGGCCGACCGGGCCTTCGTGCTGGTGCCCCTCATGGACATCGCCCCGGGCTGGCGGAACCCGGTGGACGGGCGGAGTGTTTCGGAGATGTGCGCAGCCCTTCCCGCGGCCCAGCGGGCGGAGGTCGCTGCGCTATGATTCAGCGCTTGTCAAGCGGCCGGATCACCTATAAAAGCCCGGTCTCTGACACAGCCCCCAGGATTGGAGTGCCCCATGGCCCGCGTGACGGTAGAAGATTGCGTCGACAAGGTTCCGAACCGGTTCGATCTGGTGATGCTGGCGGCACACCGGGCGCGTGAAATCTCCTCGGGTGCGCCGCTGACCGTGGACCGCGACAACGACAAGAACCCCGTCGTCGCCCTGCGCGAGATCGCCGACGAGACGCAGTCCGCCGACTCGCTGCGCGAGCGGATGATCGAGGCGAACCAGACCCAGATCGAGGTCGACGAGCCCGAAGAGGATTCGATGTCCCTGCTGATGGGCGGCGGCGCCGAGGCCGACAAGCCCGCCGAAGACGACATGTCCGAAGAGAAGCTGCTGCGCGCCCTGATGGAAGCACAAGGCCAAGGCTGATCCGCCGGCCGCGCGGGAAGGGATGAGGGCCTGCGGGATGATTTCTGCCGAAGACCTCGTCGCCCTCGTGCGCAACTACAACCCGCGGACCAACGAGGCGCTGATCCTCGCGGCCTATGAGTATGGCCGCGAGATGCACGAGGGGCAGTACCGCCATTCGGGCGAGCCCTATTTCACGCACCCCGTCTCCGTCGCGGCGATCCTGACCGAGCAGCAGCTGGACGATGCCACCATCGTCACCGCGCTGCTGCACGACACGATCGAGGATACCAAGTCCACCTACACCGAGATCGAATCGCGTTTCGGCGAGGAGGTGGCCGCCCTGGTCGACGGGGTGACCAAGCTGACGAACCTGCAGCTCAGCTCGACCGAGACCAAGCAGGCCGAGAACTTCCGCAAGCTCTTCATGGCGATGTCCAAGGACCTGCGGGTGATCCTGGTCAAGCTCGCGGACCGCCTGCACAACATGCGCACCATCAAGTCCATGCGCGCCGAGAAGCAGGTGCAGAAGGCGCGCGAGACGATGGACATCTTCGCGCCGCTGGCCGGGCGCATGGGCATGCAGTGGATGCGCGAGGAGCTGGAGGACCTGGCCTTCAAGGTCCTGAACCCCGAGGGGCGCGCCAGCATCATCCGCCGCTTCATCACCCTGCAGAAGGAGGCCGGCGACGTCATTCACCGGATCACCTCCGACATGCGGCAGGAGCTGGACAAGGCCGGCATCGAGGCCGAGGTCTTCGGCCGGGCCAAGAAGCCCTATTCCGTCTGGCGCAAGATGCAGGAGAAGCAGCTTGGCTTCTCGCGCCTGTCGGACATCTACGGCTTTCGCATCATCACCCGCAGCGAGGCCGATTGCTACGCCGCGCTGGGCGCCATCCACCAGCGCTGGCGCGCGGTGCCGGGGCGATTCAAGGATTACATCAGCCAGCCCAAGTCGAACGGCTACCGCTCGATCCACACGACGGTGTCGGGGCGCGACGGCAAGCGGGTCGAGGTGCAGATCCGCACCCGCCAGATGCACGACGTCGCCGAGACCGGCGTCGCGGCGCATTGGTCCTACCGCGACGGCGTGCGCGCCGAGAACCCCTTCGCGGTCGATCCGGCGAAGTGGATCTCCTCGCTGACCGAGCAGTTCGACGCCGAGGAAGACCACGAGGATTTCCTCGAGGCGGTGAAGCTGGAGATGTATTCCGACCAGGTCTTCTGCTTCACGCCCAAGGGCGACGTGGTGAAGCTGCCGCGCGGGGCGACACCGCTGGATTTCGCCTATGCCATCCACACGCGCATCGGTTCCGCTTGCGTCGGGGCCAAGGTGGACGGGCTGCGGGTGCCGCTGTGGACCCGGCTGAAGAACGGCCAGTCGGTCGAGATCACGACCGCCGAAGGCCAGATGCCGCAGGCGACCTGGCTGGACATCGTGATCACCGGCAAGGCGAAATCGGCGATTCGCCGCGCCCTGCGCGAACAGGACCGCGCGCGTTTCATCAAGCTGGGGCGGGAGCTGGCACGCTCGGCCTTCGAGCAGGTGGGCCGCAAGGCGACCGACAAGGTGCTGGACACCGCCGCCCGGCACCTGCGCCTTGCCGATGCCGAAACGTTGCTGGCGCGCCTCGGCAGCGCCGAGCTGACGGGCAACGAGGTGGTGCAGGCGGTCTACCCGGAGCTGGCGGACGACAAGTCCGACGCCATCGACACCCGCCGCGCGGTGATCGGCCTGTCGCCGGGGCAAAGCTTCGACCGTGCGCCCTGCTGCCAGCCGCTGCCGGGCGAGCGCATCGTCGGCATTACCTTCCGCGGCAAGGGCGTGCTGGTCCATGCCATCGACTGCGCCGCGCTGGCCAGCTTCGAGGACCAGCCCGACCGCTGGCTGGACCTGCACTGGCTGGACGGCAACCACCCGCCCATCTACACCGTGACGCTGGAGCTGACGATCGGCAACGATGCCGGGGTGCTGGGGCGCATCTGCACGTTGATCGGCGCGAACAAGGCCAATATCTCGGACCTGGAGTTCGTCGACCGCAAGCCGGACTTCTACCGCCTGCGCATCGGCTGCGATCTGCGCGACGCGGAACATCTTCATACTCTGGTCACGGCGCTGGAGGCAGAAAGCGACGTGGCGGCGGTCGAACGGGTGCGCAATCCGGCCGCGCCCGGCCCCGGAGGGATCGACGCAAAGGAATGAGGCTTGGTCTTTAAACGCCGCGACAGACGACCGACGTGGAAAGTCGTGGCCGACGCGCTCTGGCCGCGCGGCGGGTATACGCGGGCGTTCCGCTACGTGCAGCACCGGGTGCACCGGCTGCCCGACACGCCCGAGAAGATCGCCCGCGGCATCTGGGCCGGGGTCTTCACAACCTTCACGCCCTTCTACGGCCTGCACTTCTTCATCGCCGCGCTGCTGGCGAAGATCATGCGCGGCAATATCCTGGCGGCGCTGCTGGCGACCTTCTTCGGCAATCCGCTGACCTATGTGCCCATCGGGGTGATCGCGCTGAAGACCGGGCATTTCCTGCTGGGCACCGAGTTCCAGGAGGGGGCCGAACGCTCGCTCGGCGGCAAGTTCCTGTCGGCGGGGCAGGACCTGTGGGACAACCTGATCAAGCTGTTCACCAAGGAAGACGCCGATTGGTCCGGGCTGCGCCTCTTCTACGACGAGGTGCTCTGGCCCTACATGGTGGGCGGGCTGATCCCCGGGATCATCGCCGCCTCGACCTGTTACTACCTCTCGGTGCCGGTGATCCGCGCCTATCAGAAACGCCGCCGCGCGGGTCTGAAACCGCGCCTTCCGCTGCGCAAGAAAAAACCCGCGCAACCGGCTGACGCGCCCGAGAAACGCGATTAACCTCCCCGCGAATCCACAAGGAGGGCGGGAATGTCGAAGGATCTGCGGCTGGGCGTGAACATCGATCACGTGGCCACGGTGCGCAACGCCCGCGGCGGCAGCTACCCCGAGCCGCTGCGCGCCGCGAAACTGGCCGAGGAGGCCGGCGCGGACGGGATCACCGCGCATCTTCGCGAGGACCGGCGGCATATCTCCGACGCGGATATCGAGGCGCTGTCCGCCGCACTGTCGGTGCCGCTGAACTTCGAGATGGCCGCCACCGAGGAGATGCAGCAGATCGCCCTGCGCCATCGTCCGCACGCCGTCTGCATCGTCCCCGAAAAGCGCGAGGAGCGCACGACCGAGGGCGGGCTCGACGTGGCGCGGGACGAGAACCGCCTGGCGCAGTTCATCGCGCCGCTGCGCGAGGCCGGCAGCCGCGTGTCGATCTTCATCGCCGCCGAACAGCGCCAGATCGACGCCGCGCACCGCATCGGCGCCGAGGTTGTGGAGTTGCACACCGGCGCCTATTGCGACGCCCACGCAGAGGGCCGGTTGGAGGATCGCGACCGCGAGCTGGCGGCGCTGACGGAGATGGCCGCCCATGCCCATGCGCTGGGCCTCGAAGTGCACGCCGGCCACGGGCTGACCTACGACACCGTCGCCCCGATCGCCGCGCTGCCGCAGGTGCGGGAGTTGAACATCGGCCATTTCCTGATCGGCGAGGCGATCTTCCGCGGTCTGCCGGAAGCCATTGCCGAGATGCGCCGCCGCATGGACGACGCGCGCCGGGGGGCGGCATGATGGGCGGCTTGACGGGCGCACTGGGGCGCGCGGCGCTGGTCGCCGCGGTGGTGCTGGCGCCCGGCCTTGCCGGCGCCGCGGTCACCATGGGCAGCTGCGACGGCGCCGCCGCGCGGCTGACGAACATCCCCGAACCCTGGGAAGCGCACAGCCGCAGCTTCGCCCGCGGCGCGGTGCGGGTGACGCTGCTCGATGCCGCCCAGCCCGATGCCGCCGCCTTCCATATCGCCGTGATGCATGACCGCCTCAGCGAGACGGGCAAGCCCTACCGCGCCTGCCAGATCGTCGGGGCAGAGGGGCAGGCGGGCTTCTCGGACGTGGCCTTCGACCGGCTGGAGGCCAGCTTTGACGCCGACAACGGGCTTCAGGTGCGCATCCCGGTGCAGGTTCTGGACGGCAGCGGCTTTCGCGCCGCCGACCTGCTGCTGGTGATCGACCAGGGCCAGGATTCCATCGCCGCCGCCCTCAAGTAGGCGCCCCCCGGGGCCGCCCGATCCGCCGCCGGGGTGACCCCGCGGCCCGGGGCGCTGCGGCTTGACACGCAGGGGCTTGGGCCGCATGTAGCGCCGGGCAGGCAAGGAGACAGGCAGCCATGGCGAGCGAGAAGAAGAAGGGCAATGCCTTCGTGGAGACGGTCAAGACGGTCGTCTACGCCCTGCTGATCGCGGGGGTCTTCCGCACGCTCTTCTTCCAGCCGTTCTGGATCCCTTCCGGCTCGATGAAGGACACGCTGCTGATCGGCGATTTCCTCTTCGTGAACAAGATGGCCTACGGCTATTCCTACGCCTCCTGTCCCTCGGTCATCATCCCGCGGTTCGGCATCGACATCGACGCCGAGGATATCTGCGGTTTCCTGAAGAACGACAACCAGCGCCTTTTCGGCGATCAGCCCGAACGCGGCGACGTGGTGGTCTTCCGCCACCCGGTCTCGGGGCGCGATTTCATCAAGCGCCTCGTCGGGCTGCCGGGTGACAAGATCCAGATGAAGGGCGGCGTGCTGCACATCAACGGCACCCCCGTGAAGCTGGAGGACGCCGGCCAGTTCGAGGAGCTGGCCGCCCCGCAGGGCCCGCAGGGCCTGCGCCCGCGCTGCGAGAACGGCCCGGTGGGCGACGGCGGCATGTGCAGCAAGACGCGGCAGACCGAGACCCTGCCCAACGGCGTCAGCTACGCGGTGCTGAACATCGCCGACCAGGGCAGCGACAACACCCCCGTCTACACCGTGCCGGAGGGGCATTTCTTCTTCATGGGCGACAACCGCGACAATTCCTCGGACAGCCGCGTGCCGCAGCGCGCCGGCGGCGTGGGCTTCGTGCCCTACGAGAACCTCGTGGGCCGGGCCGACCGGATCGTCTTCTCCTCCGCCGGCCGCTCGATGCTGTTCTTCTGGACCTGGCGGGGCGATCGCTTCTTCGAGGCGGTGAAGTGAAACTCTCGGCCGAGCTGACCGCGCTGCAGGACCGGATCGGGCACCGTTTCTCGGCGCCCGATCTTCTGGTGCGCGCGGTCACGCATCCCTCGGCCTCCACCCCGGCGCGGCAGGACAACCAGCGGCTGGAATTCCTGGGCGACCGGGTGCTGGGCCTTGTCATGGCCGAGGCGCTGCTGGCCGCGGACCCCGAGGCCGCCGAGGGCCAGCTGGCGCCGCGCTTCAACGCCCTGGTGCGCAAGGAGGCCTGCGCCGAAGTCGCCCGCGAGGTGGACCTGGGCGCGGTGCTGCGGCTGGGCCGGTCGGAGATGCTTTCGGGCGGGCGGCGCAAGCAGGCGCTTCTGGGCGACGCGATGGAGGCGCTGATCGCCGCCGTCTACCTTGATGCCGGGTTCGAGGCGGCGCGCGACGTGGTGCTGCGCCTCTGGGGCCGGCGGGTGGAGTCGGTCGACGAGGACGCGCGCGATCCCAAGACCGCGCTGCAGGAATGGGCGCAGGCGCGCGGGCTGGCGCCGCCCAGCTACCGCGAGGTGGCGCGCAGCGGGCCGGACCACGCGCCCAAGTTCACCATCGCCGCGGAACTTTCCTCTGGCGAACGCGCCGAGGCCACGGCAGGATCGAAGCGCCGGGCCGAACAGACGGCCGCCAAGTCGCTGCTCGACAGATTGGAGGGCGCATGACCAACACGCGCGCAGGTTTCGTCGCCCTGATCGGCGAGCCCAATGCCGGCAAATCGACCCTGCTGAACCGCATGGTCGGGGCCAAGGTCTCGATCGTCACCCACAAGGTGCAGACCACCCGCGCCCGCATCCGCGGCGTCGCGATCGAGGGTGAGACGCAGATCGTCTTCGTCGACACCCCCGGCCTGTTCCGCCCGCGGCGCCGGCTGGACCGCGCCATGGTCGCCGCCGCATGGGGCGGGGCGGCCGATGCGGATATCGTCGTGCTGCTGGTCGAGGCGCACCGCGGCCTGACCGACGGCGTCGAGGAGATCCTGGAGCGTCTGGGCGAGGTCGCGCAGGGCCGCCGCCTGGCGCTGGCGATCAACAAGATCGACCGGGTCAAGGCCGAGACGCTGCTGGCCCTGTCGGAACGTCTGAACGCCCGCTTCGATTTCGAGAAGACCTTCATGATCTCGGCCGAGAAGGGCCACGGGGTCGACGACCTGCGCGCCTGGCTGGCCGCGCAGCTGCCCGAAGGCCCTTGGCTTTACCCCGAGGACCAGATCGCCGATCTGCCGATGCGCATGATCGCCG
>JBPEXR010000088.1:0-8917 GCA_052031355.1 Paracoccaceae bacterium | reverse complement strand
AGGCGGCCGAGGGCAACGTGAGGCGCGGCCCCTCGCTGACCCACCGCATCGACTGGGTCTTCAAGCGCCGCGACATGCCGCTGGAGATTACCGCCGAATACGGCCACTGGCGCCGGGTGCGCGACCGCGACGGCGCGGGCGGCTGGGTGCATTATTCGCTGCTCTCGGGCGTGCGCACGGTGATCGTCGAGCAGGACATGCTGCCGCTGACCATGCGCCCGGACCCCGCGGCGCCGGTGG
Source organism: Paracoccaceae bacterium (assembly GCA_052031355.1). Lineage (GTDB taxonomy): Bacteria > Pseudomonadota > Alphaproteobacteria > Rhodobacterales > Rhodobacteraceae > JBPEXR01. The sequence goes on along the minus strand of JBPEXR010000088.1, from coordinate 8,677 downwards.
TGGCCAAGCTGCAGGCCGGGGTGATCGCGCGCCTCGGCGAATGCCACCCCGCCTGGTGCGAGCTGAGCGTTGCCGGATACGACGGCTGGGCGCCCAAATCGGCGCTCTGGGGCGTCAAGCCGGACGAGATCCGCGAATAGGTTTGGCGGGGACTTGCTGCGGAGGCCGCCCCGCCACCGACGCGTCCTAGCCGCCGGTCCCCTGAACCCCGCCCTCCGGCGCGCCGCCGTCCGAGGGCGGCACCCGCTTGAGGTAAGCCGCCAGTGCCGCGCGGTCTTCCTTGGTCAGCTCGGCCGTGCCCTCGATCACCAGGGCCATGTGCCCGCCGGCGCTGTCGTAGTCCGGCGTCAGGCCGGTGGCGAGATAGGCCTCGATGTCCGCGGTGGACCAGTCCAGCGCGCCGGGCGTGATGTCCGGCACCCGCCCCTTACCGGAGGGGTCCGGCGCGCCCGCCAGCCAGGCGGCGCGGTTCAGCCCGCCGAAGGCGTCGCGCGGGGTGTGACACTCGCCGCAATGGCCCAGCGCCTCGGCCAGGTAGCGGCCCTGCGCCTCGGCGTCCGTCATCTCGCCCTCCACGGCCCAGCCGGGCCGCAGGTAGAGGCGTTTCCACAGCCCCAGCCCGCGGCGGATGGTGAAGGGAAACGGCAGATCGTGCGCGCCCGCGCGGCCCTCGACCGCCGGCAGGCCCTGCCAGAAGGCCCATAGGTCGGCCACGTCCTGCGTCCGCATCCGTGCGTAGCTGGTGTAGGGAAAGGCGGGGTAGTAATGCGCCCCCTCGGGGCTGACGCCGCGGCGCAGGGCGGCGTCGAACTGCGCCAGCGTCCAGCCGCCGATCCCGTCCTCGGGGTGCATGGAGACGTTGGGCGCCACGAAGGTGCCGAAGGGCGAGGGCAGCTTGCGTCCGCCGACGAGGCGCAGCTTCGCCTCCCCCTCCGCGCCCGGCGCGGCGTGGCAGGAGGCGCAGCCCCCGGCGTGGAAGATGCGCGCGCCCGCCTCGGCCGAGCCTTCCAGGGACGTCAGCTCTGCCTCACGCTCCGGCGCGGTCTGCCCGGGCGCGCTGAGCACCCAAAGCAGCGCCCCCGCCGTCAGGCCGAGGGCGCCGATGCCCAGTGCAAGACGTTTCACCCGGGACACGGGTCAGGCGTCACTCGTCCGACTGGCGGTAGGCCTTGTGGCAGGCGCTGCAGGCGCCGCCCAGATCGCGCATGTTCGCCTGGATCGCCTCGACGCCATCGCCCGCCGCGGCGGCCATCGCCTCGGTCGCGGCGACCAGGTCGGCGGCCTTCTGGCCCACGTCCTCGGACTTCTCCCAGATCGCCGGCAGCGCGCGCGATCCCTCGACCTCGTCTGCCGAGGTGCCGGGCGCCCAGTAGCGGCTCTGGTCCAGCTTGGCGAGGGTGGCCAGGTTGTTGGCCGCGGCCGTGGCGGTGGCGGCGTCGTAGTCCATCTCGCCCTTCGCCATGGCGCCGAGGGCCCCGAGGTTGAAAGCGTAAAGCTGCATATGCGCGTGACGCGCCTTGACCGCCGGGGGCAGGTCGCTGCCGGAATGGCTGCCGGCCATGGTGGCGGTGGTGGCGGCCAGTCCCGCGATGAGGGCGGCGAAAGTGTAGGTGGTCATGCGCATTGCTTGGTCTCCCTGCTTTGCTGGTGCCTTGATGCTAGCTGCCGCGGCGTCACCTGCATAGCCGCAGGAATTCACAGATCCGCGCGCCAATGAAGCATCTGCGCACGAAAACCGCCCCGCGTCGCGGAAGCGGCCCGGGGCGGGAGGCAACGCGCGGCGGCGTTCCGCGGCGTTCCGCGGCGGCCGGGGCCGGTTGACAGCCCCCGCGGCACGCCCGATAAACCGCGCAGTTTGCGACATTTTGCGGCCCGTCTGCGACAGATCGGGCCGCCCGCCCGCCGCTGGCGCGCCCTGCGCGCCGGGCAGGTGCCGCGCCGGGGATGCGATTAATCCTTGCTTGCGAGGGGCCAATCGGCATCCTTGACTCGTCAGTCAAGAAAACCCGCCCCGAAGCGGGCGACCAGGGAGAAAGCTATGAAAGACCAACTCGATTGGATGAAGCTGCGCGTGGCGCAGGGCCGCATGACCCGGCGCGAGTTTCTGGGCCGGGCCGCCGCGCTTGGCGTGGCGACCGTGGCCGCGCAATCCATGCTGGCCGAGGCCGTGGCCGCGGCCGAGCCGCGCCGCGGCGGCCACCTGAAGCTGGGCTCGGTCGGCGGCGAGAGCACCAACTCGCTTGACCCGGCGCTGGCCGCCAGCCAGGTGCCCTACGCCGTTCTGGGCCATTTCACCGACACGCTTGTCGACATCACCCCCGAGGGCGAGGTCGAGCCGCGCCTGGCCGAGAAGGTCGACAGCAGCCCCGACGCCAAGACCTGGATGTTCACCATCCGCAAGGACGTGGAGTTCCACAACGGCAAGACGCTGACCCCCGAGGACGTGCTGAAGACGATGGAGCGGCACTCCAACGAGGATTCGAAGTCGGGCGCCCTGGGCATCATGCGCGATATCGAGTCGATGCGCGTGGACGGCGACGTCTTCGAGGTCACGCTGAAGACCCCGAACGCCGACCTGCCCTACCTGATGGCCGACTACCACCTCGGCATCCAGCCCAACGGCGGCATGGACGACCCGGCCGCGGGCATCGGCACCGGCCCCTACAAGGTCGAGCAGAACGAGCCCGGCGTGCGCCACACCTTCGTGCGCAACGAGAATTACTGGAACCCGAACGAGGCGCATGTCGACAGCTCGGAGATCATCGTGATCAACGACGCCACCGCGCGCAACGCGGCGTTGCAGTCGGGCCAGGTGCATATCGTCAACCGGGTCGACCCGAAGGTCGCGGCGCTGCTGGACCGCGCGCCCGGCATCTCGATCAAGAACGTCGGCGGGCCGGGGCATTACGTCTTCATCATGCATGTCGACACCGCGCCCTTCGACAACAACGACCTGCGCCTGGCGCTGAAGTACGCGATCAACCGGCAGGAGATGGTCGACAAGATCCTGCGCGGCTACGGCACCATCGGGAACGACATGCCGATCAACGGCGCCTACCCGCTGTTCGACGACAGCATCCCGCAGCGCGAACAGGACCTGGAGAAGGCGGCCGAGCACTACAAGAAGTCCGGCCATGACGGCAGCCCGATCGTGCTGCGCGTCTCCGACGTCGCCTTCCCGGGCGCGCTGGATGCCGCCGCCCTCTTCCAGCAAAGCGCGCAGGCCGCGGGCATCCCGCTGGAGATCAAGCGCGAGCCGGGCGACGGCTACTGGTCCGAGGTCTGGAACAAGCAGCCGTTCTGCGCCTCCTACTGGGGCGGCCGCGCGGTGCAGGACCAGATGTATTCGACCGCGTACCTCTCCTCCGCCGACTGGAACGACACGCGCTGGAAGCGCGAGGAGTTCGACAAGATGCTGCTGGAAGCGCGGGCCGAGCTCGACACCGAAAAGCGCAAGGCACTCTATTCCAAGATGGGCCGGATGATCCGCGACGAGGGCGGGCTGATCTGCCCGATGTTCAACGACTTCGTCAACGGCGTCAGCGACAAGGTCCAGGGCTGGAAAGAGAACCCCAACGGCGACATGATGGCCGGCCATTACGCGCGCGAAGTCTGGCTGGACGAGTAAGCCCTGATGCATCCCATTGCACTTCTGGTGGTCCAGCGCATTGCGCTGGGCCTCCTTCTGCTCCTTGCCGCCTCGGTGCTGATCTTCGCGGGCACGCAGATCCTGCCCGGCGACGTGGCGCAATCCATCCTCGGCCAGTCCGCCACGCCCGAGGCGCTGGCCAACCTGCGCGCCGAGCTGGGCCTCAACGACCCGCCCGTCACCCGCTACTTCGCCTGGCTGGGCGGGGTGCTGCAGGGCGACCTGGGCACCGCGCTGACCAACGGACAGGACATCGCGACATCGCTGGGCCGGCGGCTGGGCAACACGGTCTTCCTGGCCTTCTGGGCCGCGCTCATCTCGGTACCGCTGGCGATCTTCCTGGGCCTGATCGCGGTGCTCTACCGCGACCGCTGGCCGGACAAGTTGATCTCCGCGGTCACGCTGACCTCGGTCTCGATCCCCGAATTCCTCATCGGCTACGTGCTGATGTTCTTCATCGGCGTGCAGCTGGGCTGGTTCCCCTCGGTCGCCACGGTGCATGACGGCATGAGCCTGGGCGCCAAGCTGCAGGCCATCGCCCTGCCCGTCGCGGTGCTGACGCTGGTGGTGCTGGCGCACATGATGCGCATGACCCGCGCCGCGATCCTCAACGTCATGCAATCGGCCTATATCGAAACGGCCGAGCTGAAGGGACTGAGCAAGTTCGACGTGATCTGGAAGCACGCCTTCCCCAACGCCATCGCCCCCATCGTCAACGTCGTGATGATCAACCTGGCCTACCTGGTCGTCGGCGTCGTCGTGGTCGAGGTGGTCTTCGTCTACCCCGGCATGGGACAGTACCTGGTGGACCACGTCTCCAAGCGCGACGTGCCGGTGGTGCAGGCCTGCGGGCTGGTCTTCGCCGCGGTCTACATCGGGCTGAACATGGTGGCCGACATCGTCTCGATCATCGCCAACCCGCGCCTGAGGCACCCGCGATGAAACATATCCCCGTCTCCGCCCTGATCGGGCTGTTCTTCACCGCGCTCTATTTCCTGGGGGCGATCTTCGCCCCGCTGCTGGCCCCCTACGGCATGGCCGAGATCGTCGGCGACGTCTGGGAGCCGGCTTCCTCCGAACATCTGCTGGGCACCGACGGCATCGGCCGCGACCTGCTGACGCGGATGATCTACGGCGGGCGCACGACGATCTTCATCGCCACCGCGGCCACGCTGCTGTCCTTCACCACGGGCTCGATCCTGGGTTTCCTGGCGGCTGTGCTGGGCGGCTGGATGGACCAGGTCCTCAGCCGGATGATCGACCTTGTGATGTCGATCCCGACGCTGATCTTCGCGCTGGTGGTCCTGTCGGTCATGCCGGTGACCATCCCGGTGCTGATCGTCGTCATGGGGCTGCTGGATTCCACCCGCGTCTTCCGCCTGGCGCGCGCCGTGGCGGTGGACATCAACGTGATGGATTTCGTCGAGGCCGCGAAGCTGCGCGGCGAGGGGCGCGGCTGGATCATCTTCCGCGAGATCCTGCCCAACGCCCTGTCGCCGCTGGTCGCGGAGATGGGCCTGCGCTTCATCTTCATGGTGCTCTTCGTCTCCACCCTGTCCTTCCTGGGCCTGGGCGTGCAGCCCCCCGCCGCCGACTGGGGCGGCATCGTGAAGGAGAACAAGGACGGCATCGTCTACGGCATCTCGGCGGCGCTGATCCCCGCGATCGCCATCGCCACGCTGGCGATCTCGGTCAACCTGGTCGCCGACTGGGTGCTGAACCGCACCACAAGCCTGAAAGGAGGCCGCGGTGGCTGACACCCCTCCCCAAACCGACCAGCCCCCCCTGCTGGAGATCCGCGGCCTGCGGATCGAGGCCACCGCCTACCCGCCCGGCGAGCCGCCGCAGGAGATCACCATCGTCGAGCAGGCCGACCTCGCCCTGCAGCCCGGCCGGGTGCTGGGGCTGATCGGCGAAAGCGGTGCCGGCAAGTCCACCATCGGGCTGGCGGCCATGGGCTATGGCCGCGGCGGCGTGCGCCTGACGCAAGGCGAGGTGGTGCTGAACGGCCGCAACATCCGCGGCGCCCGCCCGCGCGAGCTGCGCCGCCTGCGCGGGGCCGAGGTGACTTACGTGGCCCAGTCCGCCGCCGCCGCCTTCAACCCGGCCAAGAAGCTGATGGAACAGGTGATCGAGGCCACGCTCACCCACGGCCGGATGAGCAAGCGCGACGCCGAGGCCCGGGCCGTGGCCCTTTTCGAGCAGCTGGGACTGCCCGAGCCCGAGACCTTCGGCAACCGCTACCCTCACCAGGTCTCCGGCGGGCAGCTGCAGCGCGCGATGACGGCCATGGCCCTTTGCCCCAAGCCCGACCTCGTCATCTTCGACGAGCCGACGACCGCGCTGGACGTGACGACGCAGATCGACGTGCTGGCCGCGATCAAGCGCGCGATCCACGAAACCGGCGTGGCCGCGCTTTACATCACGCACGACCTCGCGGTCGTCGCGCAGGTCTCGGACGAGATCCTGGTGCTGAAGGGCGGGCAGATGGTCGAACATGGCGAGACCCGCCAGATCATCGAGGCCCCGCGCGAGGAATACACCCGCGCGCTGGTCTCGGTCCGCTCGATCCGGCACGAGGCGAAGCCGCCGGTCGAGCCGCCGATCCTGCGCATCGAGGGCGTGACCGCGCGCTATTCCGGCACCCAGTTCGACGTGCTGCACAATGTCTCGGTCGATGTCTCGCCGGGGCAGACGCTGGCGGTGGTCGGCGAAAGCGGCTCGGGCAAGTCGACGCTGGCGCGGGTCATCACCGGGCTGCTGCCGCCGCGCGAGGGGACGATCACCTTCGCCGGGCGCGAGCTGCCCCCGGCGCTGGCGCAGCGCGGCCGGGACGACCTGCGCGAGCTGCAGATGATTTACCAGATGGCCGACGTGGCGATGAACCCGCGCCAGACCGTCGGCACGATCATCGGCCGACCGCTGGAGTTTTACTTCGGCCTGCGCGGCGCCGAGAAACGCAAGCGCGTGATCGAGCTGCTGGACGAGATCGAGATGGGCGAGGCCTTCATCGACCGCTACCCGGCCGAGCTGTCGGGCGGGCAGAAGCAGCGCGTCTGCATCGCCCGGGCGCTGGCCGCGCAGCCCAAGCTGATCATCTGCGACGAGGTGACATCGGCCCTCGACCCGCTGGTGGCGGACGGTATCCTCAAGCTGTTGCTGGAGCTGCAGAAGATCGAGAACGTCAGCTACCTGTTCATCACCCACGACATCGCCACGGTGCGCGCCATCGCCGATTCCATCGCCGTGATGTACCAGGGCCGCGTCGTGCGCTACGGGCCGAAGGACCAGGTGCTGTCGCCGCCCTTCGACGATTACACCGACCTGCTGCTGTCCTCGGTGCCGGAGATGAAGCTGGGCTGGCTGGAAGAGGTGCTGGAGCACCGCAGGATGGAAAGCGCCGGGCACTAGCCCCGGCCCACCCGGGAAGGAAGCCCTCATGGACCGCAAACTGCTGCTGATCCTTCTCGACGGGGTGCCGCTGCGCAACTTCCGCCGGCTTTTCGGCAACCTCGAAGGCTGGGTCGCCTCGGGCGAGGCACAGGTCTGGACGCACCGCGCGGTGCTGCCCTCGATCTCGGCCTCCTGCTATGCCTCGATCCACACCGGGCTGTCGCCGCAGCAGCACGGCTGCACCGGCAACGGCAACGTCTTTCGCCTGGACAAGCCCGACATCTTCTCGCAGGTCGCCGCCGCCGGGGGCACCACCGGGGCGGTCGCCCATTCCTTCTGGTCCGAGTTCTTCCACGCCGCGCCCTACGATCCCGTCGCCCACGTGGAGTTCGACGAGCCCGGCGGGCCGGACATCCACCACGGGCGCTTTCACACGATGACCGGCTACGGGGCGGCCAACCAGATGACCCCCTCGGACGTGGACCTTTTCGGCACGCTGACGAACCTTTGCGCGCGGTTCGACCTCGACTACGGGCTGCTGCACACCTGCACCCTCGATTCCATGGGCCACCGCTTCCACCACGAGGCGGCCGAGATGGACCACGCCTGCGCCATGATGGACGAGATGCTGGCCCCCTTCATCCCGCGCTGGCGGCAGATGGGCTACGAGGTGATCGTCACCGCCGACCACGGGCAGGACGCGCGCGGGCACCACGGCGGGCGGGGCGATCTGCAGCAGCTGACCGCGCTTTACTACTTCGGCCCCGCGGAAGGCCCCGCCCCGGGGGCGGAGATCGACCAGCTGCAACTGGCGCCGACCATCCTGACGCGGCTGGGCGTGCCGGTGCCGGAGGGGATGCGCGGGGGGTGTTTCCTGCGCTGACCCTGTTTGCCACGGGCGCGCAGGCGGCGCGTCCCGGGGGCGCTGCCCCCGGACCCCCGGAGTATTTGGGGCGAGATGAAGGGGGATCCGGGCGGCCGCGCTTCGGCCCTCGGCGGGGCGAAAAACGGGCGGCGCGAGGGGCGCAATTTTTTGCGATTTTGGTCTTGAACCCCGCCGGCCCACGGCGTAATTACCCCCCCACTGCTGGGGTGTAGCCAAGTGGTAAGGCAGCGGTTTTTGGTACCGTGTACCGTAGGTTCGAATCCTACCACCCCAGCCAGTTTTCCCGCGACAGATCAGATGGCCTGCGATGGGTAACGCCCGTTTGGCGTGGTTGGATCACGCAGGCTAACGGCGGCCCTGCGGCACGCGCTTCACGCGCTTTCAAGCAAGCACCAAGACGCTGGCAAACAGCGCAAACGACGGTCCGGCACCCCCGCCCCCTCGGCGCCCCCCTAAACGTACCGGTTGACGATATTCTCCAGCACCTCCTGCCGGCCGGAGCGGGGCTGCGGGTCGATGCCCTCCGCCTCGACCTTCGCGGCGATGCTGGCGAGGTCGGAGCGGAGCATGGCCTGTGCCTCGCGGCTGTCCCAGCCGGCGTAGCGGGCGGCGCGGGCCTCTTCCAGAGCGCCGTCCTCGTGCATCCGAGCGGCCGCCTTGAAGGCGCGGGCGCAGACGTCCATCGCCCCGGCGTGGGCGGCGATCAGGTCCTCGGGGTCCAGCGATTGGCGGCGCAGCTTGGCGTCGAA
>JBPEXR010000087.1:0-13251 GCA_052031355.1 Paracoccaceae bacterium | reverse complement strand
GACACCTCGGGCCGGGTGAAGGCGCCGAAGGATTCCAGCGTGCCCACCTTGAAAAGCTTGCGGATCCGCGCCTCGGCGGAGGTGGAATCGAAGCTGGCGCGCGACAGGGGTGTGACGGCGGCGCCGCTGTCCTCGATCGCGCCGATGCCGCAATCCTGCGCCTCGGAGATCAGCAGCTCGGACGGCGCGAGGCGCGCCAGCTCGGGCCCCAGGCGGACCGGGCTGATCGGCATGACGTGGAAGGCCCCGGTGGAGATGTCGACCCAGGCCAGCGCCGCCTGGTCGCGCACCGCGCTGTAGGCGGCCAGGAAGTTGTGGCGCCGCGCGTCCAACAGGCTTTCCTCGGTCAGCGTACCGGGGGTGACGAGGCGCACGACCTCGCGCCGGACCACGGATTTGCTGCCGCGTTTCTTCGCCTCGGCCGGGCTTTCCATCTGCTCGCAGACCGCGACGCGAAAGCCCTTGCGGATCAGCGTCAGCAGGTAGTTCTCGGCCGAATGGACGGGCACGCCGCACATCGGGATGTCGGCGCCCTCGTGTTTGCCGCGCTTGGTCAGCGCGATGTCCAGCGCCTCGGCGGCGGCGGCGGCATCGTCGAAGAACAGCTCGTAGAAATCGCCCATCCGGTAGAACAGCAGCGCATCGGGATGCTCTGCCTTGATCTCCAGGTATTGGGCCATCATCGGCGTGACGCTGGGCTTGTTAGCGCTCACAGGCTACCCCCTTCAGGTTTGCCGTGACATTAGAGACCGGTATACCCGGGGAAAACCCGAAACCGTGCCGCCGCACAACCCGAAAAGGAGCTCGCATGGCGACCCGCAAGATCACCCGCGAAGAGGCGCTGACGTTCCACATGGAGCCGAGCCCCGGCAAGTTCGAGATCAGCGCGACGGTGCCCATGACGACCCAGCGCGACCTGAGCCTGGCCTATTCCCCCGGCGTGGCCGTGCCCTGCGAGGAGATCGCCGAGAACCCCGAGCTGGCCTATGACTACACCAACAAGGGCAACCTGGTGGCGGTGGTCAGCAACGGCACCGCGGTGCTGGGGCTGGGCAACCTCGGGGCGCTGGGCTCCAAGCCGGTGATGGAGGGCAAGGCGGTGCTTTTCAAGCGCTTCGCCGACGTCAACTCCATCGACATCGAGCTGGACACCGAGGACCCGGAGGCCTTCTGCGAGGCGGTCAAGCTGATGGGCCCGACCTTCGGCGGCATCAACCTGGAGGATATCAAGGCGCCGGAGTGCTTCATCATCGAGCAGAAGCTCAAGGAAGAGATGGACATCCCGGTGTTCCACGACGACCAGCACGGCACCGCGGTGATCTGCGCCGCCGGGCTGATCAACGCGCTGCATCTGACGGGCAAGCAGATCGGCGATGTGCGCATCGTGCTGAACGGCGCGGGCGCGGCGGGGATCGCCTGTATCGAGCTGCTGAAGACCATGGGCGCCACGCCCGAGAACTGCATCGTCTGCGACACCAAGGGCGTGATCTACCAGGGCCGCACCGAGGGGATGAACCAGTGGAAGTCGGCACACGCGGTCAAGACGGACCTGCGCACGCTGGAGGAGGCGATGAAGGGCGCGGACGTCTTCCTGGGCGTTTCGGTCAAGGGGGCGGTGACGGCCGAGATGCTGGCCAGCATGGCCGAGAACCCGGTGATCTTCGCCATGGCCAACCCCGACCCCGAGATCACCCCCGAGGAGGCGCATGCCGTGCGCCCCGACGCCATCGTCGCCACCGGGCGCAGCGATTACCCCAACCAGGTGAACAACGTCCTGGGCTTTCCCTACCTCTTCCGCGGCGCGCTGGACATCCACGCCCGCGCGATCAACGACGAGATGAAGATCGCCTGCGCCGAGGCGCTGGCCGCGCTGGCGCGCGAGGACGTGCCCGACGAGGTGGCCATGGCCTATGGCCGCAAGCTGGCCTTCGGGCGCGATTACATCATCCCCACGCCCTTCGATCCGCGGCTGATCTGGCGCGTGCCGCCGGCGGTGGCGCGGGCCGGGATGAAGACCGGCGCCGCGCGCCGCCCGATCATCGACATGGAGGCCTACGAGCATGCGCTGAAGGGCCGGATGGATCCGACCGCCTCGATCCTGCGGGGGATCTCGGCCCGGGCGCGCAAGGCGCAGGCGCGGATGATCTTCGCCGAGGGCGACGACGTGCGGGTGCTGCGCGCCGCGGTCAACTACCAGCGCACCGGCTTCGGCAAGGCGCTGGTGGTGGGGCGCGAGGCCGACGTCGCCGCCAAGCTGGAGGCGATCGGCCTGGGCGATGCCACGCGCGAGCTGGAGGTGGTGAACGCCGCCAACACCCGGCACCTGGAGACCTACAAGGCCTTTCTCTACGACCGTCTGCAGCGCCGCGGGCATGACCAGCAGGACATCCACCGCCTGGCGGCGCGCGACCGGCATGTCTTCTCCTCGCTGATGCTGGCGCATGGGCACGGCGACGGGCTGGTGACCGGCGCGACGCGCAAGTCGGCGCATGTCATGGGGCTGATCAACCACGTCTTCGACGCCGATGCCGAGCATGGCGCGGTGGGCGTCACCGCGTTGCTGCACAAGGGCCGCATCGTGCTGATCGCCGACACATTGGTGCACGAATGGCCGGACGAGAACGACCTGGCCAACATCGCCGAACGGGCCGCCGACGTGGCGCGCCACCTGGGGCTGGAGCCGCGCGTCGCCTTCGTCAGCTTCTCGACCTTCGGCTACCCGGTGTCCGAACGGGCCGAGAAGATGCACCTGGCGCCGCAGGTCCTGGACGCGCGCGGCGTCACCTTCGAATACGAGGGCGAGATGACCGTGGACGTGGCGCTGAACGCCGCCTCGCACGCGCATTATCCCTTCTCGCGGCTGACCGGCCCGGCGAACGTGCTGGTGGTGCCGGCGCGGCACTCGGCCTCGATCTCGGTCAAGCTGATGCAGGAGATGGCCGGGGCCACGGTGATCGGGCCGATCCTGGCCGGCGTGGACCAGTCGATCCAGATCTGCTCGACCGTGTCGACCGCGAACGACATCCTGAACATGGCGGTCCTGGCGGCCTGCAAGGTGGGCTAGGCATGACGGTCTGGAACCTGGGGTCGATCAACGCCGATCACGTCTACCGCGTGCCGCATCTGCCCGGCCCCGGCGAGACGCTGGCCGCCACCGGCTATGACCGCGGGCTGGGCGGCAAGGGGGCGAACATGTCCGTCGCGCTGGCCCGGGCGGGCGCGCGGGTGGAGCATATCGGCGCCATCGGCCCCGACGGCGCCTGGGCCCGCGCGCTGCTGGAGAATGCCGGCGTGCGGGTGCACCACATCGCCTATGCCGAGGCGCCGACGGGCCATGCCAACATCTGCGTCGATGCCTCGGGCGAGAATGTCATCGTCCTGCTGCCCGGCGCCAACCGCGCGCTGGAGCTGTCGGACCTGGAGGCCGCGCTGGCGAACGCGGCGCCGGGCGACTGGCTGCTGATGCAGAACGAGACGAACCTGCAGGCCGAGGCGCTGCACCGGGCGCGCGCGGCGGGGCTGCGCTGCGCCTATGCCGCCGCGCCTTTCGAGGCCGCGCAGGTCACCGCGCTGCTGGAGGGGCTGGACCTGTTGCTGCTGAACGAGGTGGAGGCCGAGCAGCTGCGCGCCGCCACCGGCCGCGCCCCGCAGGCGCTGGGCGTCGTCGATGTTGTGGTGACCCTGGGCGCGCGCGGCTGCCGCTGGCACGGGGCCGAGGGCGCGGTCGAGGTGCCGGCCCCCCGCGTGCAGGCGGTGGACACCACCGGGGCGGGCGATTGCTTCACCGGCTACCTGCTGGCCGGGCTCGACGCCGGCCTGCCGATGCGCGAGGCGCTGTCCCGCGCGGTGCGGGCCGCGGCGCTGGCCGTCACCCGCCCCGGCGCCGCCGCTGCCGTTCCCACGGCGGAAGAGCTGGACGCCTGGACGCCGGGGACGGACGCGGGCGATGCGACAGGGGAGGCGCGCCAATGATCATCCTCGATTCCATCGGCTTTGCCGCCACCCACGCGCATACGGACCGCCTGTCCGCCCTGCCGGATACGGTGGTCACCCACGGCTCGCGCCGCTTTCCGGAGGGCGGGCCGCTGGGCCAGAACGACCAGAGCCCGGAGGAGTTTCTGCGCAACATGCGCGCCACCGCCCAGACCGGGGCGCGCTGCATCGCGCTGCACTGCGTCTTCCCGCCGGAGGCGATGCACCGGCTTTGCGCCGAACAGGGCGTGACCCACCGCGTCCTGGTGCGATCGCCGCGGGCGCAGACCGAAAGCTGCTTCGCCTGGGCGCTGAACAAGGTGCTGGGGGGCAATACGGGGATCTACCTGCAGACCATCCGTCATTGCAGCGAATACCTGCAGCCCATCGGCGTGCAGCCGCATTTCGTCAACGCGCTTTACGCCTGGGCGATGTTCCACGTGGCGGGCTTCAACATGCAGGCGCTGGCCAGCGGCAGCCCGATCCTGCGCACCGAGGACCTGCTGGAGGATGACGCCGCCTTCCGCGAGGCGTTCGATCTGCCCGGCGATCTGCCCCTGCCGGAGGTGCCGCGGGGCGTGTCGCACCGCGCCCGCACCGCCCAGGTGCAACGCACCGAGCCGGACCGCGACGCGATCCTGGGCCGGTTGCAGGTCAACGTGAAGGGCCGCGCGCTAAGCTGGTCGCAATATTGCGCGGCGCTGGGCTACCCTGGCGAGGGGGCGGGCGAGGGGACGGGCAAGGCGCAGGCCTAGTTCACGAAGGGCGCCGCGTTGCCCCAGAGGGCGCGCACCCGCGCGTCCCGACCGCAACCCTTGCGGTAGCGCTGGTAGGCGACCTTCTTCGGCACCGCCAGCCCGACCGAGGTGATCGGCAGGCGTTCGTCGCTCTTGTAGTAATCCTGGTGGTAGGCCTCGGCCTCGTAGAAGGTCGCGCGGGGCAGGATCGGGGTGACGATCTTGCGCCCCAGCGCCTTCTCCGCCTCGGCCTTGGCGGCCTCTGCGGCGGCCTTTTTGGCCGGATCAGAGACGAAAATCGCGGTCCGGTAGCTTTCCCCCCGGTCGCAGAACTGGCCGCCCGCGTCGGTCGGATCGACGGAGCGGAAGAAGAGGTGGTAAAGCTCGGCCGGGGTGACCTGCGCCGGGTCGTAGCGGATCTCCACCGCCTCGTAATGCCCGGTGCCGCCGCGCACCACCTGCTTGTAGGTCGGGTTCTTCACCGTGCCGCCGGTGTAGCCGCTGACCACCTCGCGCACGCCTTTCACCTTCTCGAAATCGGCCTCGACGCACCAGAAGCAGCCGCCCGCCACGACCAGCGTGTCGGTGGCCGCGGCCCCGGCGCGCGGCGTGTGCAGCGCCAGCCCCAGGATGATGAAGAGGCTGAGGGCGAATGGCTTGAGCTCTGCGATGCGTTTCATGGGTTCCTCCGTTTGCAGCGAGGCTGCGCGCCCGCGCCGGCCGGGGCAAGAGGCGCGCGGGCCCTGTCACGCGCGTTTGAGGCCCCGTGTGGTGCCCGTGTGATCGCCGTGTGATCGCCGTGTGTCCCGGGAAGCCGGGCCCGGCCGGGCTGCCGAAGGGGCTGCAGCGCTTGACAGGCGGGCCCGGGCGCGGCTTCGATACGGCAGCCAGCAGGAGGACGCCCATGCAGATCGCCATGTGGTCGGGACCCCGGAACCTGTCGACGGCGATGATGTACGCCTTCCTCAACCGCGGCGACACCGCGGCGGTGGACGAGCCGTTCTATGCCGCCTACCTGGCCGCCACCGGGCTGGAGCACCCGATGCGCGATGACATCCTGGCGGCGCAGCCCCAGGACCCCGAGGCGGTGATCGAGGCGCTGCTGCGCCCACCGCCCGGCAAGGCGCATCTCTACCAGAAGCACATGGCCCAGCACATGCTGCCGGAGATCCCGCGCGACTGGCTGGGCGAAGTGGCCAATGTCTTCCTGATCCGCGCGCCGGAACGGGTGATCGCCAGCTTCTCGGCCAAGTATCCCGCCCCCCGGCTGGAGGATATCGGCCTGCGCCAGCAGGCAGAGCTGTATGACCTGGCTTGCGCCATGGGGCAGGACCCGGTGGTGGTGGATGCCGCCGACATCCGCGCCGCACCGGAGGCGATGCTGCGCACGCTTTGTGCCCGGCTGGGGCTGGGCTTCACCCCGGCGATGCTTTCCTGGCCGGCGGGGCCGCGGGCGGAGGATGGCGTCTGGGCGCCCGTCTGGTACGGCGCGGTGCACCGCTCGACCGGTTTCGCGCCGCCGGAGACGGCACCGGTGCGCCTGACCCGCGCGGGCCGGGCACTGGCGCGGGCGGCGCGGCCCTTCTACGACCACCTCTACGCCCACCGCCTGCGCCCCGAGGGCGTGAAAAAAACCGAGCTGGTGGTGGAACCCGCCGGCGCGGCCGGGGTTGGGGAG
The DNA here is from genome assembly GCA_052031355.1 of Paracoccaceae bacterium. Classification (GTDB taxonomy): domain Bacteria; phylum Pseudomonadota; class Alphaproteobacteria; order Rhodobacterales; family Rhodobacteraceae; genus JBPEXR01. The sequence goes on along the minus strand of JBPEXR010000087.1, from coordinate 6,864 downwards.
GGGAGAAAAGGAAACATGCGCTCCTGATTTCGCATGCCCTCCGGGGGATGCAGTTACGAGTTCCGAACGACTAAGGGCGGCCCCCCTCGGGACCGCCCTTTTTCGTGGCTTGGCAGAATGGGCGCGCAGGTCAGCCCTTGAGGCGCCGATCCCGCATCGCAAGCAGCCGCAACCGCAGCGCGTTCAGCTTGATGAAGCCCGCCGCGTCCTTCTGATCGTAGGCGCCGGCGTCATCCTCGAAGGTCACGTGCTCTTCGGAGTAAAGCGAATGCTCCGACCAGCGGCCGACGGTGCGGGCCACGCCCTTGTAGAGCTTCAGCCGAACGGTGCCGGTGACATGCTCCTGGCTGCGGTCGATCAGCGCCTGCAGCATCTCGCGCTCGGGCGAGAACCAGAAGCCGTTGTAGATCAGCTCGGCGTATTGCGGCATCAGCTGGTCCTTCAGGTGCGCCGCGCCGCGGTCGAGGGTGATCTGCTCGATCCCGCGGTGCGCCTCCAGCAGGATGGTGCCGCCGGGCGTCTCGTAGATGCCGCGGGACTTCATGCCGACGAAACGCCCCTCGACCAGGTCCAGACGGCCGATGCCGTGCTTGCCGCCCAGCTCGTTCAGGCGGGTCAGCAGGGTGGCGGGGGACATCGCCTCGCCGTTGATCGAGACGGCATCGCCCTTCTCGAAGCCGATCTCGATGAACTCGGGCGTATCGGGCGCGTCCTCGGGGTTCACGGTGCGCTGGTAGACGTAATCGGGCGCGTCCTGCGCCGGGTCTTCCAGAACCTTGCCCTCGGAGGAGGTGTGCAGAAGGTTCGCATCGACCGAGAAGGGCGCCTCGCCGCGCTTGTCCTTGGCGATCGGGATCTGGTGCTCCTCGGCGAAGGCCAGCAGCTTGGTGCGGCTGGTCAGGTCCCATTCGCGCCAGGGGGCGATCACCTTGATGTCGGGGTTCAGGGCATAGGCTGCCAACTCGAAGCGAACCTGGTCGTTGCCCTTGCCGGTGGCGCCGTGGGCGATGGCATCGGCGCCGGTCTCCTCGGCGATCTCGATCAGCCGCTTGGAGATCAGCGGCCGCGCGATCGAGGTGCCCAGCAGGTAAAGCCCCTCGTAGACGGCGTTGGCGCGGAACATCGGGAAGACGAAATCACGCACGAATTCCTCGCGCACGTCCTCGATGTAGATGTCCTTGACGCCGAACATCTCGGCCTTCTTGCGCGCCGGCTCCAGCTCCTCGCCCTGGCCGAGATCGGCGGTGAAGGTCACCACCTCGCAGCCATACTCGGTCTGAAGCCACTTGAGGATGATGGAGGTGTCGAGGCCGCCGGAGTAGGCCAGGACCACTTTCTTGGGCGCGGACATATCGTTTCCTTCACTGCAGATACGCCCGCGCCGATAGCTTGTTTCGCGCGGGCAGGCAAGATTGGGCGCGCCTGCACCGGGGCGCCGCGCCCATACGCTGCCGCCGCTTGCGCCGGGGCGGGGCCTCTGCCACCTTTCGCGGATGGATGATTTCACCGCCCGGGCCCGCGCCGCCGAAGCGGCTATGCGCGCGGTCTTTCCGCCCACGCCGCTGATGCGGAACGCGCATCTGTCGCAGGCCTTCGGGGCCGAGGTCTGGCTGAAGCGCGAGGACCTGACGCCGGTGCGCAGCTACAAGCTGCGCGGCGCCTTCAACGCCATGCGCAAGGCGCTGGAGGGGGCCGGGGAAGGCGGCAGAGCCGGGGGCGGGGCGCCGCCGGTCTTCGTCTGCGCCAGCGCCGGCAACCACGCGCAGGGGGTGGCCTTCATGTGCCGCCATTTCGGCGTGCGCGGCGTGATCTTCATGCCGGTCACGACGCCGCAGCAGAAGATCCTGAAGACCCGCACCTTCGGCGGCGAGGCGATCGAGGTGCGGCTGACCGGGGATTACTTCGACGACACGCTGGCCGCCGCCCAGGCCTACAGCGCCGAGACCGGCGGGCGGTTCCTGTCGCCCTTCGACGACGCCGAGGTGATCGAGGGCCAGGCCAGCGTCGCGGTGGAGATCGAGGCCCAGATGGAGGGTCTGCCCGACCGCCTGGTGCTGCCGGTGGGCGGCGGGGGGCTGTCGTCGGGGGTGCGGCGCTACTTCGGCGACCGGCTGGCCTACAGTTTCGTGGAACCGGCGGGCGGCGCCTCGCTGGCGGCGGCGCTGGCGGCGGACCGCCCGGTGCGGCTGCGCAAGGTCGATACCTTCGTCGATGGCGCCGCGGTGGCGGAGATCGGCGCCCGGCCGTTCGACCACCTCGCCGGGGTCGATCCGGCGGACGTGCTGGCCGCGCCCGAGGACCGTATCTGCACCACGATCCTGGAGCTGCTGAACGTCGAGGGCATCGTGCTGGAGCCCGCCGGCGCGCTGGCGATCGACGCGCTGAAGGACCTGCGCGGGCAGATCGAGGGCAAGCGCGTGGTCTGCGTCGTCTCGGGCGGCAACTTCGATTTCGAGCGTCTGCCAGAGGTGAAGGAGCGCGCGATGCGGTTCTCGGGGCTGAAGAAGTATTTCATCCTGCGCCTGCCGCAGCGCCCCGGCGCGCTGAAGGACTTCCTGGATTTCCTGGGCCCCGAGGATGACATCGCCCGCTTCGAATACCTGAAGAAATCCGCCCGCAACTTCGGCTCCGTCCTGATCGGGATCGAGACGGCGCGGGCAGAGAATTTCAGCGCCCTCTTCGCCCGGCTCGACGCGGCGGGGCTGGTCTGGCGCGACATCACCAACGACGAGACACTGGCGCAATTCGTCATCTGACGGGCGCCGCAGCGGGCAGGGAGGCGCGACATGGAGATCAGGGACAAGGTGATCGTCATCACCGGCGGGGCCGGGGGGATCGGCGCGGCGATGGGGCGGCGCTTCGCGGCGGAAGGCGCGAAGGTTGCGCTGGCCGACCTCGATCCCGCGAGGGCCGAAGCGGCGGCGGCGCAGATCGGCGGCATCGGCCTGGGCTGCGACGTCACCCGCGAGGCCGAGGTGCAGGCCCTGGTGCAGGCGGTCGAGGCGCGGCTGGGGCCGGTGGACATCTTCATCTCCAACGCCGGGGTCGGCTTCGGCGAGCCGGACCACGCCGCCTCGGCCGGGAACGATGTCTGGCAGACCTGCTGGGACGTGCATGTCATGGCGCATGTCTATGCCGCGCGGGCGCTGCTGCCGGGGATGATCGCGCGGGGCGAGGGGTATCTCGTCTCCACCGCCTCGGCGGCGGGGCTGCTGAACCAGATCGGCGATGCCGCCTATTCGGCGACCAAGCACGCCGCGGTCAGCCTGGCGGAATCGCTGCACATCACCCACCGCGACGACGGGGTGCGCGTTTCGGTGATCTGCCCGCAATACGTGGCGACGGCCATGCTGGGCTATGACGACCCGGGGGCGGCGCCGGATCACCCGGGCCTCATCACCCCCGACGCGGTGGCCGAAACCGTGCTGGAGGGGCTGCAGCGCGAGGCTTTCCTGATCCTGCCGCACCCGGTGGTGGCGCAATACGTGGCCCTGAAGAGCGCCGATTACGAGCGTTGGCTGGCCGGCATGCGCAAGCTGCGCCGCAAGTCGATCGAGACGGTGGGCAGCACCCGCGCGGACAAGATGCACCTGCTGGTGTGACGCCCCGCTGAGGCGGCGCCGCTGGCGGGAGCGTCTGGCGGCCGCCTAGGCCACGTCCTGCGCCTTCGGCCCGGCGCGCAGCAGCCGGTGCGAGGCGGCGTAGCAGCGGCGCAGCTCGCCCACCTCCTGCGCGCCCAGCGTCTGGCCCCGGGCGGTGCGTTCGGCCGCGTCGGCCAGTGCGCCCAGGGCGGCGAACCCCATCGCCAGCGCATCGCCGCGCAGCCCGTGGCACAGGGCCTGCTGTTCGCGCGCCGGCGCGCTGCCGAGCCGCGCGAGCATCCCCTCGGCCTCGGCCTCGAACAGGGCCTGCGCCTCGGCATAGACGGCCTGTCCCACCTCGGCCTGCAGGGCAGAGATTTCGGTCCAATCGATCACGGCAATCCTCCTTCGGTGACCGGGGCAGCTTGGCGCGCTTCGGTCAACAAATCCTTTCCGGCGGGCGGGCGCCGGGGGCGGGGCGCATTCACGATTCGTTAGCAAGCCGCGGGGTAGCCCTGCCGCAGGACAAAGGAGACCGGACCATGCCCAGCAGCGATGCCGCATCTGCCCGGGGGCCGCGCCCCGCCGCCGCACCGGACCTGGACGGCGCGGATCCGGACGGCGTGGACCTGGACAGCGCGGATCTGGGCGGCCCCGACCTGATTGCCACTACGCAAGCGGCGAATCGCGCCGGGCCGGCCGCGGCGCCGGCGGTGGGGTGGACGCGCGGGGCAGAGGGGCCGGAGGGGTTCGACGCCGCGCACGATGCGGCGCCCGATGCCGCGCAGGATGCCGCCGCCCCGGCGCGCGGCGATCTGAAGGTGCTGGTGGTCGATGACAGCGCGCTGCAGCGCAAGCTTCTGGCCTCGGCCCTGCAGGCCTGGGGCTATATCGTGATCGAGGCTGAAAGCGGCGCCGAGGCGCTGGCGCTTTGCCGCAGCGATCCGCCCGACATCGTGCTGAGCGACTGGATGATGCCCGGCATGACCGGGCTCGAGCTTTGCCGCGCCTTCCGTGCGCTGGAGCGGGCGCATTACGGCTATTTCATCCTGCTGACCGCCCGCGCCGACCGCGAGGATGCGACCGCCGGGCTGGAGGCGGGGGCCGACGACTTCCTGGCCAAGCCCTTCCACCGGCACGAGCTGCGCGCCCGCCTGCAGGCCGGCGCGCGCGTGCTGCAGATGGAGGGCGAGCTGCTGGAGAAGAACCGCCTGATCGCCCGCACCCTGGCGGAGCTGCAAAGCTTCAACGTCGGGGTGGAGGCGGACCTCGACCAGGCGCGGCTGGTGCAACGCTCGATGATGCAAAGCCCGCGGCAGGACTTCGGCGCGGCGCGCGTCGATTTGCTGCTGGAGCCCTGCGGCCAGGTGGGGGGCGATCTGGTCGGCTGTTTCGCCGCGACGCCCGCCTACCTGGGGATCTACGGCCTCGACGTCTCCGGGCACGGCATCGCCTCGGCGCTGATGGCGGCGCGGGTGTCGGGGCACCTCGGCTGCGACTTCCCGGAGCAGAACATCGCGCTGGCCCCGCCCGGCGCGCGCAGCCCGCTGCGCCCGCCCGAGGAGGTGGCCCGCCTGCTGAACGACCGGCTGGCGCCGGAAGACGGCTCCGGCACCTACCTGACGCTGCTCTACGGCGCGCTGGAACTGGGCACAGGCCGGCTGGTCTTCGTGCAGGCCGGCCACCCGCCGCCGCTGCTGATCCCGGCCGAGGGGCCCTGCCGTTTCCTGGGCGCGGGCGGCATGCCCGTGGGCCTGCTGCAGGGCGCGCATTTCGAGGCGGTGGAGGTGGCGCTGGCGCCGGGCGACAGCCTGCTGATCTACTCCGACGGGTTGACGGAGGCGGAATTGCCGGGCCAGGGGCAACTGGGCCGCGAGGGGCTGCTGGCGCTGGTCCAGGCCTGCCGCGGCGCGCAGCCGGCCTTCCGCCCGGGGCTGCAGGACCCGGCGCTGCCCGAGGATTTCCTGCCGCGGCTGCTGGGTTCGGTGAAGGCGAAGATGGCGGGCGCGGCGCCGGAGGACGATATCTCGGCGGCGCTGTTGCGGTTCACGGGCTAGCGGCGCGGCTGGCGCGTTGGCGGGCGGTGCGCGGGTGGCTGACCGGCGAAGGGAAGGGGGCTGCCTGCCCCCTCTGCCGCCTGCGGCGCCATTCACCCCCGGGAGTATTTTGGCGAGGTGAAGCTTTGGCGGGGCGCCGGGGTGTTCCAGGGCACGCCGGGGGCGTGCAGCAGGCGCCGGGCGAAGGCGCGGTCGCCGGAGTTGCCCAGGCTGCGGGCGGCCACCTCCAGCGGCACCCAGTGTGCGCTGTGCGCCGGCTCGCTGGGCGGACGCAGGCAGCGCACCGGGCGGGCGATGAAGACGTGGCACAGCTTCTCCGCCCAGATGTCGTAGTCGGGCATGTAGGCGAACCGGCGGAAGGCGCCGAGGCGGCGCGGCGCGGCGATGCGCCAGCCGGTCTCCTCCATCACCTCGCGGTGCAGGGCCTGCAGGGGGCTTTCGCCCGGGTCGATCCCGCCGCCCGGAAGCTGGAACTCCACCACCGGGCGGGCCTGGTGGGTCAGCAGCAGCGCCCCGTCCCGCGGCAGCAGCGCGTAGACCCCCGCGCGGTGCTGGTAGCGCCGCCCCTCCTGTGGCGGCTGGCCCATGCGCCTGATCATCCTGCCCCCCTTGGTGTGCGGGTTGTCGCCCCTATATTGTCGCGGTATGCCAAGGCGAGGCGCATAAGGAAACCCCATGACCACCGGAACGAACATCGCCTGGGACGACACCGTGTTGCCGTTCCAGCTGGACCTTTCTGACACCCGCGGGCGCGTGGCGCGGCTGGATGGCGTGCTGGACGGCATCCTGCGCCAGCACGATTACCCGCCGCAGGTCGAGGCGCTGGTCGCGGAGATGGCGCTTCTGACGGCACTGATCGGGCAGAGCATCAAGCTGCGCTGGAAGCTGTCGCTGCAGGTTCAGACCAAGGGTCCGGTGCGGATGATCGCCACCGATTACTACGGCCCCAGCAAGGACGGCGAGCCGGCGCAGATCCGGGCCTATGCCAGCTTCGACCGCGAGCGTCTGACCGAGGGCGCGCCCTTCGACCAGCTGGGCGAGGGGTATTTCGCGATCATGATCGACCAGGGCGAGGGGATGCGCCCCTACCAGGGGATCACCCCCCTGGCGGGCGGCGCCCTGTCCGCCTGCGCCGAGACCTACTTCGCCCAGTCCGAGCAGCTGCCGACCCGTTTCGCGCTGTCCTTCGGCCGCTCCACCCAGCCCGGCGTGGCCGAGCATTGGCG
>JBPEXR010000086.1:0-2516 GCA_052031355.1 Paracoccaceae bacterium | reverse complement strand
CCGCCCCCGGCGGCGCCGCCGCCATCGCCGCCGCCCGCGCCCAGGCCGTGCGCGACCTCGCCGCATTGATCGCCCGCGAGGGCCTGCGCTAGCCGACACCACTCCGACTGAAAGCGACTGGGCGCCGCCTGTCCCAAGCGGCCCCCGATCCCCTTCATCTCGCCAAAATACTCCGGGGGTGAATGGCGCCAAGGGCGCCAGAGGGGGCAGCGCCCCCTCAAAACGCCCCAAACCGCCTTACTCGCTGACCGCGTCCAGCACCGCGCGGAAGCGGCGCACCATCTCGCGCACCTCGTCCTCGGTGATGATCATCGGCGGGCAGAAGGCGACCGCGTCCTTGATGTTGCGCACGATCAGCCCGTGATCATGCGCCAGCTCGAAGATCTTGCCGCCCAGGGCGCCTTCCGGCTCCAGCCGGGCGCGGGTCTGCTTGTCGGCGACCAGTTGCACCGCCGCGATCAGCCCGCGGCCGCGCACTTCGCCGACCAGCGGATGATCGGCCAGCTTGCCCAGTTCCTCCTGCAGCACCGCGCCGGAGCGTGCGGCGTTCTCGACGAGGTTCTCTTCCTCGATGATCGCCAGGTTCTCCAGCGCGACCGCGGTGGCGACCGGGTGGCCGGAGCCCGTGAAGCCGGTGCCCAGCGTGCCCAGCCGCTCGGAATTGTCGGCGATGACGCCGAAGATCGCCTCGGTCATCAGGATCGCCGCCAGCGGCTGGTAGCTGGAGGTCAGCTGCTTGGACAGGACCATCACGTCGGGCTCGATACCGAAGGTCTGGCTGCCGAACATCTGCCCGGTGCGGCCGAAGCCGGTGATCACCTCGTCGGCGACCAGCAGGATGTCGTGCTTGCGGCAGACCTCCTGCACGCGGGGCCAGTAGCCTTCGGGCGGGACGATCACGCCGCCGGCGGCCATCAGCGGCTCGCCTATGAAGGCGGCGATGGTCTCGGCGCCCTCGCGCTCGATCACCTCTTCCAGCTCGGCGATCAGCCGGTCGCAGAAGGCCGCCTCGTCCTCGCCCTCCAGCCCGAAGAAGTAGTGGTGCGGGCAGGTCAGATGGGTGACGGGGATCGCGGGCAGGTCGAAATCCTGGTGGTTCCAGGGCAGGCCGGTCAGGCTGCCGGAGGCGACGGTGATCCCGTGGTAGCCCTGGCGGCGGGCCAGGAACTTCTTCTTCTTCGGCTTGCCGCGGGCGTTGTTGTAGAACCACAGCAGCTTGACGACCGTGTCGTTCGCCTCGGAGCCGGAGTTGGTGAAATAGGCGCGGGCCAGATCGCCGGGCGCCATCGACACCAGCTTGTCCGCCAGCCGCGCCGCCGAGGGGTGCGTCTTCTGCGCGAAGGTGTGGTAGTAGGGAAGTTTTTCCATCTGCTCGGCGGCGGCGCGCACGAGCCGCGGCTGGTCGAAGCCGACGCCGACGCTCCACAGCCCGGCCATCGCCTCGATGTATTCGTTGCCCTGGTCGTCGTAGACGTGGATGCCCCGCCCGCGCTCGATCACCCGCGGGCCCTCACGCTCCAGCTTGCGCGCGTTGGTGTAGGAATGCAGGTGCGTGCGCTTGTCCATTTCGGCGGTGGAATTGGAACGGTCCATCGGGGCCCCCGGAATTGCGTGATGAAATCGGCGCGATGGTGGGGCGGGGCGCGGGGATGTGCAAGGGGCGGCGTGCATTGCACCCGGCGGCGGCCCCGCGCTAGGCTGCGCGGGCGCGCGCCGTGCACGCGAGGGAGGGGCGATGAGCGATCTGTTCGACAAGGGCCGGGCCAGCCGCGTCCGCGTGCTGGGCGAGGCGCATGTCGCCCGGGCCGAGGCCGACGCCGACGCCTTCGACGCCCCGTTCCAGGAGTTGATCACCGAGGCCGCCTGGGGCCGCCTGTGGTCGCGCGGCACGATCAGCGACCGCGAACGCTCGATGCTGACCATCGCCATTCTTGCCGCCCGCGGCTGCGAGGAGGAGCTGGCCCTGCACCTGCGCGCCACCGCCAACACCGGCGCCAGCCGCGAGGACGTGCTGGAGGCGCTGCTGCACGTGGCGATCTATGCCGGCGTGCCCCGGGCCAACAGCGCATTGCGCCTGGCGAAACAGGTCTTCGCCGAACGGGAGGCGGGGGAATGAGCGATGCGCGGGACGCCAGCGTCACGGCCAGCGCAGGGGCCGCGCCGGGCGGTCTCGCGCCCCGAACGCTGTCGGGTCACCCGCCGGCGCTGGCGCCGGACTACCGCTCCACCCGGCTTCGCGCGCCGCAGCACCCGCCTCTGCAGCTGCCCAGCACCCCGACCGAGGAGCATGGCCCCGTCTTCGACGCCGGCGCCCTCGGTCCGCTGGATGCAGACCTCGTGCATAATTTCGGCCCCGAGCCGGCCGGGGCGATCGGCCCGCGCATCACCGTGCACGGGCGCGTCGTGGACCAGGACGGGCGCCCGCTGCCCGGCACGCTGGTCGAGGTCTGGCAGGCCAACGCCGGCGGGCGCTATCGGCACCGGGCCGAGGGCTACCAGGCGCCGCTCGACCCCAA
>JBPEXR010000085.1:0-9427 GCA_052031355.1 Paracoccaceae bacterium | reverse complement strand
GCCGGCGCATCGGCCGGCGGCGCCCTGTTGCGCCGCGCCGCGCCCAGCGGCGGGCCGCCACGGGCGGCGGGGCGCAGAGTTGCGAAAAAGACTTTCGCAATTTCGTTTAAAATCCGCCGCTATTTTCAACGCATTGACTTCGCTAGGTTTTTCGCGCGCCGCCCCCGAAGCCGGGGCGCGGGGCCCGTGCGAGCGCGCATGTTTCCCTTGCCAAGAAGAAGCCTGCAAACCTAGCCTTGCCGGTGATCTGGATAGGCCCGCCCGTTCTCTACGCCGCATCGAGGACGGGCCCGGGGTGGCTACGAACAGGTAAGGCGGCGGGTTTTCTGAATGACGATCACGTTTCTTCTGAACGGAGAACGGGTGGAGGTGCCGCAGGCGGCGCCCACGGAGACGTTGCTGGACTGGCTGCGCGAGAAGCGCCGGCTGACCGGCACCAAGGAAGGTTGCAACGAGGGCGATTGCGGTGCCTGCACCGTGATGGTGCGCGAGGCCGACGGCACCGCCAGGGCGCTGAACGCCTGCATCCTGTTCCTGCCGCAGCTGCACGGCAAGGCGGTGCGCACCGTCGAGGGGATGCAGGGCCCGGACGGCGCGCTGCACCCGGTGCAGGAGGCGATGGTGGAAAAGCACGGCTCGCAATGCGGTTTCTGCACGCCCGGCTTCATTGTTTCCATGGCGGTCGCCCATGCCAACGGGCAGCGCGACCACAACGACCGGCTGGCCGGCAACCTGTGCCGCTGCACCGGCTATGCGCCCATCGTGCGCGCCGCCGAGGCGGCCGAGGCGGCGCCCGTGCCCGAGTGGCTGGAAGATGATCTGACGCAGATCGACCCGCGCCCGCAGGACATGCTGCCCGAAACCGCCGACGCGCTGGCCGCGGCGCTGGAGGCGCACCCCGAGGCGACGATCGTCGCCGGGGCGACCGACGTCGGCCTCTGGGTCACCAAGCAACTGCGCGAGCTGGAGCGGGTGATCTTCCTGCACCGCTGCCGCGATCTGCAGCAGATCGAGGTGGGCGAGACCGAGATCCGCGTCGGCGCCGGCGTCACCATCGACCGGCTGCACGCCGCGATGCAGGAGCGCCATCCCTCCTTCGCCGAGATGCTGCGCCGCTACGGCTCGGTCCAGGTGCGCGGGGCGGCGACGCTGGGCGGCAACATCGCCAACGGCTCGCCCATCGGGGACAGCCCGCCGGCGCTGATCGCGCTGGGCGCGACGCTGCACCTGCGCAAGGGCGATACCCGCCGCGAGATGCCGATCGAGGAATTCTTCATCGACTACGGCAAGCAGGACCGCGCACCGGGCGAGTTCGTCGAGGCGGTGACCATCCCGGTGCAGCCCGACCGGCTGCGCTGCTACAAGATATCCAAGCGGTTCGACCAGGACATCTCGGCCGTGTGCGGCTGTTTCAACATCCGCGTCGAGGATGGCGTCGTCGCCGAGGCGCGCATCGCCTTCGGCGGCATGGCCGGCATTCCGAAGCGCGCCGCGCATGTCGAGAAGGCGCTTCTCGGCCAGCCCTGGAGCGAAGAGACGATCCGCGCCGCCGAGGAGGCCTGGGCCGAAGATTTCACCCCGATGAGCGACATGCGCGCCAGCGCCGCCTACCGTCTGGAAAGCGCCCGCAACCTGTTGCTGCGCTACTTCCACGACACGGGCGATGCGCCGGTGCTGACCTCGGTTCTGGAGGTGCGGGCATGAGCGTGACCAAACCCCTTCCGCATGACGCCGCCAAGCTGCACGTCTCGGGCGCCGCGCGCTATGTCGATGACATCCCGGTGCCGGGCGACACGCTGCACCTGGCCTTCGGGCTGTCGCAGATCGCCGCCGGCCGGATCACCGAGCTGACCCTCGACAAGGTCCGCGCCGCCCCCGGCGTGGTCGCGGTGCTGACCGCCGACGATCTGCCCTTCGCCAACGACGTCTCGCCCTCGATCCACGACGAGCCGCTGCTTTCGGGGCGGCGCATCTCCTACCTGGGGCAGCCGATCTTCCTGGTGGTGGCCGAAAGCCACCTGGCCGCGCGCAAGGCGGCCCGGCTGGCGCAGATCGAATACCAGCCCCGCGATGCCATCCTGACCATCGAGGAGGCGCTGGAGGCCGATTCCCGCTTCGAGGAAGGCCCGCGCATCTACCAGAAGGGCGACGCGGGCGAGGCGATCGACGCCGCGCCGCACGTCCTCGAAGGCCGGATCGAGATGGGCGGGCAGGAGCATTTCTACCTCGAGGGGCAGGCCGCGCTGGCCCTGCCGCAGGACGACGGCGAGATGGTCGTGCATTCCTCGACCCAGCACCCGACCGAGATCCAGCACAAGGTGGCCGAGGCGATCGGCGTGCCGATGCACGACGTGCGGGTCGAGACGCGTCGCATGGGCGGTGGCTTCGGCGGCAAGGAAAGCCAGGGCAACGCGCTGGCCGTCGCCTGCGCCGTGGCCGCGCGGCTGACCGGGCGCCCCTGCAAGATGCGCTACGACCGCGACGATGACATGATGATCACCGGCAAGCGGCACGATTTCCGGATCGACTACCGCGTCGGCTACGACGACGAAGGCCGGGTGCAGGGGATCGACTTCGTCCATTACACGCGCTGCGGCTGGGCGCAGGATCTGTCGCTGCCGGTCGCCGACCGGGCGATGCTGCACGCCGACAACGCCTATCACCTGCCGCATTGCCGGATCGAAAGCCACCGGCTGAAGACCAACACCCAAAGCGCCACCGCCTTCCGCGGCTTCGGCGGCCCGCAGGGGATGCTGGGCATCGAGCGGGTGATGGACCACATCGCCCACGCGCTGGGCCGCGACCCGCTGGAGGTGCGCCGCGCCAATTACTACCGCCCCGCCGGCGAGCAGCCGGCCAGCGCCGAGGCCGCGCCCGAGCCGGCGCCCAAGCGCGTCGCCCCCGGCGACGAGGTGGACCTCGCCTCGCGCGGGGCGGTCGGGCAGGTGCCGCAAAGCGGGCTGCCCAAGGCGCCCGAGGGCGTGCAGACCACGCCCTACGGCCAGCCGGTGCAGGATTTCATCCTGCACGAGATGACCGAGGCGCTGCTCGAAAGCTCGGACTACGCGGCGCGGCGCCAGCGCATCGCCGAATGGAACGCCGAGAACCCGCTGATCAAGCGCGGCATCGCTCTGACGCCGGTGAAGTTCGGCATCTCCTTCACGTTGACGCATCTCAACCAGGCCGGGGCGCTGGTGCACGTCTACCAGGACGGCTCTGTCCGGATGAACCACGGCGGCACCGAGATGGGGCAGGGCCTGTTCCAGAAGGTCGCGCAAGTCGCCGCCAGCCGCTTCGGCGTCGATGTCTCGGCGGTGAAGATCACCGCGACGGATACCGGCAAGGTGCCCAATACCTCGGCCACGGCGGCCTCTTCAGGGTCGGACCTGAACGGCATGGCGGTGAAGGCCGCCTGCGACACGATCCGCCAGCGCATGGCGAACCTGCTGGCCGGGCTCCACCAGGCGCGGGCCGAGGACGTGCGCTTCGCCGACGGCCGCGTGACCGTGGGCGAGGCCGACTACAGCTTTGCCGAGGTGGCGAAACTGGCCTACGAGAACCGCGTCTCGCTGTCGGCCACGGGCTATTACCGCACGCCGAAGCTGGCCTGGGACCGGATCAAGGGGCAGGGCCGGCCGTTCTTCTACTTCGCCTACGGCGCCGCGGTGACCGAGGTGGCGGTGGACGTGCTGACGGGCGAGAACCGCATCCTGCGCGCCGACGTGCTGCACGATGCCGGCGCCTCGCTGAACCCGGCGCTGGACATCGGCCAGGTGGAAGGCGGCTATGTCCAGGGCGCCGGCTGGCTGACCACGGAAGAGCTGGTCTGGGACGAGGCCGGGCGGCTGCGCACCCATGCGCCCTCGACCTACAAGATCCCCGCCTGCTCCGACCGGCCGGAGGTCTTCAACGTCGCCCTCTGGGACGGGCGCAACCGCGAGGATACGATCTACCGCTCCAAGGCGGTGGGCGAGCCGCCGTTCATGCTGGGCATCTCGGCCCTTATGGCGCTGTCGGACGCGGTGGCGGCCTGCGGCGACGGCTCGGTCTATCCCGCGCTGGACGCGCCGGCGACGGCGGAGCGCGTGCTGATGGCGATCCGCCGCCAGCAGGGGCAGGGCTGAGATGGCCTTCGACCTGCAGGAACTGGCCCGGGCGGTGGCCGCGCAAGGCGCGGTGGCCCGGGTGGTGATTGCGGGTATCGAAGGCTCTTCCCCGCGCGAGGCGGGCACGGCGATGCTGGTCTGGCCCGAGGGGCAATCGGGCACCATCGGCGGCGGCGCGCTGGAGTACCAGGCCGCCGCGGCGGCGCGCGAGCGACTGGCGCGGCGCGGCCCCGACGTGCTGGAGCGGCACGCGCTGGGCCCCGAGCTGGGCCAGTGCTGCGGCGGCGCGGTGCGCCTGCTGACCGAGGTCTACGACGCCGACCGCCTGGCCCGGATCCAGGCCGGGGCCACCGGGGCCACCGGGGCTACCGAGGCCACCGGGGCCACCCAGGCACTGGAGGCCGGCCTCTACCTGCGCCCCGCCGGCGACGCGAATGCCGCGGCGCCCCGCCCGCTGGCTGTCGAACGCCTTCTTGCCGCCGCCCGCGGCGCCGGCACCCTGCCGCCCGAGGGGCTGGTGCAGGGTTGGATGGTCGAACGGCTTCTGCGCCCCGAGCGGGAGCTGTGGATCTGGGGCGCCGGCCATGTCGGCCGCGCGCTGGTGCAGGTCCTGGCGCCGCTGCCGGACTTCTCCCTGACCTGGGTCGACACCGGGCCCGAGCGGTTTCCGCAGGACGTGCCCGAGGGCGTGACCGTTCTGCCCGCCGCCGATCCGGCGCTTCTGGCCGCCCGCGCCCCGCGCGACGCCGAGCACCTGATCCTGACCTATTCCCACCAGATCGACTTCGACCTTTGCCATGCGCTGCTGCAGCGCGGCTTCGCCGGGGCGGGTCTGATCGGGTCGAAAACCAAGTGGGCCCGGTTCCGCAAGCGCCTGGCGGCGCTGGGGCATGGCGCGGCGCAGATCGCCCGCATCGATTGCCCGATCGGCGATCCGGCCCTTGGAAAACATCCACAACAGATTGCCATCGGCGTGGCGTCGGCGCTATTGCAGCGCGGCACCGCCCGCACAAGAGGCGGCGACAGGGAAAGGAAGACCAGCGCATGAGCGAGACGCTGCTGAGCATCGCGGGCCTCACCAAGGCCTATCCGGGGGTGGTTGCCAACAGCGACGTCTCCTTCGACATCCGCCCCGGCGAGGTGCACGCCCTGCTGGGCGAGAACGGCGCCGGCAAGTCGACCCTGGTCAAGATGATCTACGGCCTGGTGAAGCCCGACAGCGGCCACATGACGCTGCAGGGCAAGCCCTTCGCCCCGGCCGAGCCGCGCGCCGCGCGCGCCGCCGGCGTCGCCATGGTCTTCCAGCATTTCTCGCTTTTCGACGCGCTGAACGTGGCCGAGAACATCGCCCTGGGCATGGAGAACCCGCCGCGCCAGCGCGACCTGGCGCGCCGCATCCGCGAGGTGTCCGAGGCCTACGGCCTGCCGCTGGACCCCTTCCGCACGGTGGGCGATCTGTCGGCGGGCGAGCGTCAGCGGGTCGAGATCATCCGCTGTCTGCTACAGGACCCCAAGCTGCTGATCATGGACGAGCCGACCTCGGTCCTGACGCCGCAGGAAGTCGAGATCCTCTTCGAGACGCTGCGCAAGCTCTCCGCCGAGGGGACCGCGATCCTCTACATCTCGCACAAGCTGGAGGAGATCCGCGCCCTTTGCGACACCGCGACGATCCTGCGCCTGGGCAAGAAGGTCGCCACTTGTACCCCGGCCGAGGTCAGCGCGCGTGAATTGGCGGAAATGATGGTCGGCTCCTCCTTCGAGGCGCCGCAGAAGGCACCCAAGGACCTGGGCGAGGTGGTTCTGAAGGTCGAGGGCCTCTCGGCCGCATCGCCCAGCGCCTTCGGCACCTCGCTGAAGGACGTGGGCTTCGAGCTGCGTGCGGGCGAGGTGCTGGGCCTCGGCGGCGTTGCCGGCAACGGCCAGGACGAGCTTCTGGCCGCGCTTTCGGGGGAGATCACCTCCGCCCCCGGCACGGTCAACCTGCGCGGCGAGGCGATCGGCGCCATGGGCCCGGTCGAGCGGCGCGCCCGCGGGCTGCTCTCCGCGCCCGAGGAACGGCTGGGCCACGCCGCCGCCCCGGACATGAGCCTGATCGAGAACGGCGTGCTGACCGCCGCCGCGCGGCAGAACATGCTCTCGCGCGGGTTCGTCAACTGGCCGCGGGCGCGCGCCTTCGCCGAGAAGGTGATCGAGGCGTTCGACGTGCGCACGCCCGGCCCGGACAACGCCGCCCGCGCGCTGTCGGGCGGCAACCTGCAGAAGTTCGTCATCGGGCGCGAGGTGCTGCAGGAACCCGATGTGCTGGTCGTCAACCAGCCGACCTGGGGCGTCGATGCCGCCGCCGCTGCCGCGATCCGGCAGGCGCTGCTGAACCTGGCGGCCCGGGGCGCCGCGATCATCGTGATCAGCCAGGACCTGGACGAGCTGATGGAAGTTTCCGACCGCTTCGGCGCGCTGAACGAGGGGCGGCTGTCGCGCATCCGCCCGGTCGAGGGGCTGACGGTCGAGGAAGTGGGCCTGATGATGGGCGGCGCCCACGACATGGAAGTGGCCCACGTCGCCTGAGGGCGGCCGGGGCAGGGGACAAGAACGGCGGCGCGCCCCCTCGCGGGGCGGCGGCGCGAAGAACAAGCGGCCCGGGGAAGGGCCAGGGAGGGGCAACGTGATCCGGCTTGAAAAGAGGCCGCAGCCTTCTGCTGTGTGGACGGCGGTGACGCCGATATTGGCGGTGATCTTCACCATGGTCGTGGGCGGGCTGATGTTCGCCCTCCTGGGCAAGCCGCCGCTGGAGGCGATCCGCACGATCTTCTGGGACCCGCTCTTCAATCCCCAGTTCGCCGCCTATTCGCGGCCGCAGCTGCTGGTGAAGGCGGCGCCGCTGATCCTGATCGCCATCGGCCTGTCGATGGGCTTTCGCGCCGGCATCTGGAACATCGGCGCCGAGGGGCAGTACATCATCGGCGCGATCTGCGGCGCCGGGGTGGGGCTGGCCTTCTACCCGATGGACAGCTTCATCATCTTCCCGCTGATGGTGCTGGCCGGTGCCGCCGGCGGCTGGGCCTGGGCGATGATCCCGGCGACGCTGAAGGTGCGGTTCGGCACCAACGAGATCCTGGTCTCGCTTATGCTGGTCTATGTCGCGGAGGCGGTGCTCGCCTCGGTCTCCTCGGGGCTGCTGAAGAACCCCGACGGGCGCGGCTTTCCCGGCTCGCGCAACCTCAAGGACTACCCCTCCGCCGCGAACGAGGAGATTTTCGCCGGCACCGGCATGCACTGGGGCGTGGTCGCGGCACTGATCGCGGTGATCTTCGCCTACGTTCTGCTGGCGCGGCACATTCAGGGCTTCAACATCCGCCTGACCGGCCAGGCGCCGCGGGCGGCGCGGTTCGCCGGGGTGCGCCCGGCGCGGGTCATCATCTTCTGCCTGGGCCTGTCGGGCGCGCTGGCCGGCATGGCGGGCCTTTTCGAGGTCTCGGGCCCGGCCGGGCAGATCAGCATCGACTTCAACTCGGGCTACGGGTTCACGGCGATCATCGTCGCCTTCCTGGGGCGCCTGCACCCGGTGGGCATCCTGCTGGCGGGGCTGCTGATGGCGCTGACCTACATCGGGGGCGAGCTGGCGCAGCTGATGCTGGGGGTGCCCGGCGCCTCGATCCAGCTGTTCCAGGGGATGCTGCTGTTCTTCCTGCTGGCGACCGATGTCTTCACCAACTTCCGTATCCGCCTGAACGTGCCGGAGAAAGCCTGATGGACCTGTCGACGATCAACCCGATCCTGCTGGTGGCCGCGCTGATGGTCTCGGCCACCCCGATCCTTCTGGCCGCCATCGGCGAAATGGTGGTGGAGAAATCCGGCGTGCTGAACCTCGGGGTCGAGGGGATGATGATCACCGGCGCCGTGGTCGGCTTTGCCATCGCCATCAACACCGGCAGCCCGGCGCTGGGCTTCGTCTGCGCGGCGCTGGCCTCGGCGGTGCTCTCGCTGAGCTTCGGCGTGCTGACGCAGCTTCTGCTCTCCAACCAGGTCGCCACGGGCCTGGGGCTGACGCTGGTCGGGCTGGGGCTGTCGTCGCTGATCGGCAAGCCCTACGAGGGGATGAAATCGCCCACCTTGCCGGACCTGCCGATCCCGCTTCTGTCGGACATCCCGGTGCTGGGGCCGATGTTCTTCGACCATGACATCATGGTCTACCTGTCGATCGCGCTGGTCGCCGCCGTCTGGGCGGTGCTGCGCTACACCCGGATGGGGCTGATCCTGCGCGCCACGGGCGAAAGCCACGACGCGGCGCATGCGCTGGGCTACAAGGTGGTGCGCATCCGCCTGCTGGCGATCATGTTCGGCGGTGCCTGCGCGGGGCTGGGCGGCGCCTACCTCAGCCTGGTGCGCGTGCCGCAATGGACCGAAGGCATGACCGCCGGCGCCGGATGGATCGCCCTGGCGATCGTCGTCTTCGCCTCCTGGCGGCCGTGGCGGGTGCTGATCGGCGCCTACCTCTTCGGCGGGGTCACCGTGCTGCAGCTGAATCTGCAGGCGGCCGGGGCCAAGGTGCCCGTGGAGATATTGTCTATGTCCCCGTATCTGATAACCATTCTGGTGCTCGTCGTGATCTCCGCCCGCGGAGCGCACGGTGCCCCGGCTTCGCTGGGACGGATTTTCCACGCCGCGAGCTGACGCGGATCGGGATGAACGGATGACAACAGGGAGAAAGTCATGAAACGCAGAACCATTCTGGCAGGTGCGGTGGCAGCGATGGCGCTGGCATCGGGCAGCGCCTGGGCCCAGGACGACAAGGTCAAGGCCGGCTTCATCTTCGTCGGCCCCGTCGGCGACGGCGGCTGGACCTACGAGCACAACCAGGGCCGCCTCGCGGTCGAGGAGCATTTCGGCGACAAGGTCGAGACCGTGTTCCAGGAAAGCGTGCCGGAAGGCGCCGACGCCGAGCGCGCGCTGACGCAGATGGCGCTGTCGGGGGCGGACATCATCTTCACCACCTCCTTCGGCTACATGGACCCGACCATCAACGTGGCCAAGAAGTTCCCGGACGTGAAGTTCGAGCACGCCACCGGCTACAAGCGCGCCGACAACGTCTCGACCTATTCCGCGCGTTTCTACGAAGGCCGCGCCATCCAGGGTCTGATCGCCGGCAACATGACCGAGAGCAACATCATCGGCTACATCGGCTCCTTCCCGATCCCGGAAGTGATCCGCGGCATCAACTCGGCCTACCTGCACGCCAAGGAAGCCAACCCCGACGTCCAGTTCAAGATCGTCTGGGCCTACACGTGGTTTGACCCCGCCAAGGAAGCCGACGCCGCCAAGGT
>JBPEXR010000084.1:0-2506 GCA_052031355.1 Paracoccaceae bacterium | reverse complement strand
CGCCAGGGCCAGGTCCTCGCTGCCGCGGGCGAAGGCCTCGGCCATGGCCTCCAGCGCGGGCTCCACGGCGGCGCACAGCACATGCGCCCGCGCCATGCTGCCCAGAACCTCGGGCGACTTGGGGGCGATCTTCATGGCGGCGGTGAAGAAGCGGCGCGCGGTCTCGCCCTCGCGGTTGGCCAGCGCCGCGCCGCCCAACACCATCCAAGGGTGCTGGTTCGACGGGTGGCTGCGGCTGACCTCGAGCGCCGCCTGTGCCGCGGCCAACGTGTCGCCGGTGCGCAGCGCGCGGTAAGCCTCGTGGATCTGCACCGCGGCCTCGGCCGGCAGACCATAGAGTTTCGACGCCTGGGCCTGGAAGCTGCGCCGATCGCGGCGGGACAGGGTGGCGGTGTTCATCACGAGGCCCTCGGCATGGCGAAGTAGTCAATGGTGTTGACGTAAGGCACGCTCTCGACGATGCGGTAGCCGTTCTCGCGGCACCAGTCCTGGGCGAACCGCAGCATGTTGGCGCGCTCCACCTCCACCCAGATCAGCGGCTTTTCCCGGGCGATCAGGCCGCGCGCACCGTCGAGCACGTCGAACTCCATCCCCTCGGCGTCGATCTTGATCATGTCGCAGCGCCCGTCGCCGATCAAATCGTCCACCGGCACGATCTCCAGCCCGCCGCCGGCGTCATCCGCGGCCAGACGCGTGGCGCCCAGGTTGTCGGCGGCGCTTTGCGCGATGCGCGCACGCCCGGCTTCGCGCCCGGCGCCCTTGCCCAGGCCGCGCGGGTCGATCACCGGCTCCAGCCCGTTGGCGGCGATGTTGTCCCGCAGGATCTCCAGCGCCTCGGGGTTCGGCTCGACCGGGTAGATGCGTTCGGCGCCCAGGTTGCGGGCGTACCAGACGACGTGGTTGCCGATGTTGGCGCCCACTTCGACGATATGCGGCGCGGGCGCAGGCAGCAGCCGCTTGAGCGCCTCCAGCGAGCCTTCCTCGAAGTAGCGCCCTGACAGGTAGTGGGACTGGATCAGGTCGACCGGGTTGGCGACCCGCATCCGGGCGGTGCCAGCAGCGTCGGGGATCTCGGCCCAGAGGCCATGCGCGCGCACTTCCTCGGCCCAGAGGCGCGCGGTGACTTCGGTCCACTGCGCGCCGGTGGCGCTGCGCGGGCCCTGCGAATGCGCGCCGCGGCGCACGACGAAGAAGATCTGCGGGACCTTGGCGCAGGTGAAGCGCTTCCAGAGGGCGTAGTAGTACTTGAAGTCCTCGCCCGTATCCATCTCGGTATCGAAGCCGATCGCGGCCGCCGCCTCGGTGCGGACGAAATGGCCGATGGTCAGGGCGACGAAAGGCTCGTGGCGCAGCAAATCCTCAAAACTGTCGATCTGCGGCGGCTGGGGGTCGCGCAGCTCCGGCTCCTCGGCGTCGTTGAGGCTGCACAGCAGGCCGAAAACGGCATCAAGCTCGGGGCGGGTGTCCAGGACCTGCCCCAGCGCCTCGAAGGCGTTGGGGGCCAGGAAGTCGTCGGCATCGAGGAAGAACAGCCAGTCCACGCCTTCCGCCTCGGCCCGGGCGATCGCCTCGTTGCGGCGGGCCGAGCGGCCGTGCCGCCCCTCGGTGTCGTCCATCGCGTAGTGGCGCACCTCGTCGAAGGGCCCGGTCGAATAGGCGATGGCACGCTCGACGGAGGGCGCACAATGCTCGCGGAAAAGCGCCTCGTGCCCCGGCCCGATGGGGGTGATCACCGCGCAGATCATCGCCGCGCCCCCTGCCCGGCCCCGCGGCGTGAATCGTTGCTATACATGCTGCCCTGCCCTCTGCTGCTTGTGCTAATCTTGCCTATTCTTGGCGGAAAGGCAACGCCGAAGAGGCATCGCCGGCTGCTGCGAGCCAGTTCGCGCCGCGGCGTGGCCCGCGTGCCGCGGCTCGGATTCATTCTTGACCAAAAGAATAGGAAATAGCTAGGCTGCAAATAGCCGACCAAAGGAGTCGGGAAATTCAGACGGGAGACCTTGAATGAGCCTGATGCACCCCCTTGCCCCGCCGCCTGCCGCCGTGACCGAGGACGGCACCCCCAGCTACGACGCGCGCGCGCTGATCGCCGAGGGGGTGAAGGCGCAGATCACCCTGGACGGTCAGTGCTACACCCTGCGCATCACCCGCGCCGGCAAGCTGATCCTGACGAAATGAGCGCCATGACCCCCATCCCCGGCAGCAGCGCCGTGGGCCGGCTGGAGGATCTGCCCCCCTGGGAGGCGGAACTGGTCATCGCCACGCGCCTGTGGCTGGACAGCCCCGAGGGGCAGGCCGCTGTCTGGGCCGATTTCGCCCGCCGCTTCGGCCCTGCCGCAGGCCGCGCGGCGCTGCGGCAGCTGGAGGGGTTTCTGACCGTCCTTTGCACCCAGGCCCGGCGCCCGTTCGTACACCACGGCGCGGGCTGCGGCTGCCTGGGCTCGGACGAGGCGGTGCTGGCGGCGATCCTGCGCGAGGCGGCGCGGGGCGATCTGGCGGAAAGCGC
>JBPEXR010000083.1:0-6348 GCA_052031355.1 Paracoccaceae bacterium | reverse complement strand
AAGAAACGGCAGGCGCCCCGCGCCCGCCCGTCACGCCGTCGCGCGCGCCACCGATTGCAGCGCCGCGATGACTGCCGTCATGCTGGCCGGCTTGGCGCAGAACTTGCAGTCGGGGAAGCGGTCACGCAGGTCGATCTCCTCGCCGTGGCCGGAATGGAAGACCAGCCCGACGCCGCTCTGCTGCAACTCCAGCGCCGCGGGGTAGACCTCGCCGTCGGCCAGCATGATGTCCAGCAGCGCCACGTCCGCGGTGCTGCCTTCGAGCTTCGTTTTCAGATCGTCCAGCCGGGCGAAGGGGCCCAGGACCTCGGCGCCCGCGTCTTCCAGGGCGAATTGCAGGTCCATTGCCACGAGCGCTTCGTCTTCGGCCAGGAGCACCGTCATGCCTTCAAGCGGTTTGTCAGACAAATTGTCCACCTTCTCGATCAAATCCGGCGATGGTGATGCGCCCTTCGAAGCCCGTTTCCTCCATCCGCGTATCGATCGTGGCATCGAGTTGGCGGGCCGAGGCGGAAACGAGGTGCGTGCCGAAGCCAGAGTCCATGTTCGATGGTGCGAACGCCGAGGAAACCGTTTCGTTCCACGCGAAGGCCAGGTTGCCTTCGGAATCGCGCTCCCAGGTCACGGTGAGGCGACCGTCGCCTTCCCGCAGCGCGCCGTACTTCATGGAGTTGGTCGCCCATTCGTGCAGGATCAGCCCCATGGGGGTGATCATCTTGGGCGGCAGGCGCACCGGCTTGCCCTCCAGCGACAGCTGGTCGCCCGCACAATAGGGGCGCAGCACCTCGCGCACGAAATCCTCCAGCGCCACGCCGTCGGTGTTGCTGCCCTGGCTCAGCGCATGGGCGCGGGCCAGCGTCTCGACCCTCCGGCGCAGGTCGGCGACCATGGCCTGCACGTCGTCGTGTTCGCGCGCCGCGAGGCTCAGCATGCCCATGATCACCGCGAAGAGGTTCTTCACCCGGTGGTTCATCTCGCGCAGGAGCAGCGCGTTCATCGCGCGGGCGCTTTCCTCGCGGGAGACATCCAGCGCCACGCCCAGCATCCGCTCGGCGGTGGCGCCGCCGGTGTTGTGGGCAATCAGCTTGACCCAGCGCCGGCCCTGTTCGCCGCCGAGGTCCAGCTGCAGCACGCCCTCGTAATGCGCGCCCTCGCGCAGCGCCTCGCGCATGTCCTGCTGCACCTCCGACGGGTCGGGGGCGGCGACATTTTCGAGGATCTCCTCCAGCAGCGCCTCGGGCCGGTTCTGCAGGCCGAAGAGGCGCTGCACCGCGCGGTCGAGCTGCATCTCGCCGGTGGCCATGTCCAGCTCCCACACCCCCAGGCCGTTGACCATCATCGCCAGCGACAGGCGGTCCGACTGGGCCTTCACGTCCTCTTCCAGCCGGGTGAGCGATGTGATGTCGTTCAGCGTGACGGTGACGCCTTCGAGGGTGTTCTCCTCGGTCCGGTAGGGCAGGACGCGCATGGTGAAGCGCCGGCCGTCGTGCGACATCACCAGCCGCTCCTGCGAGGCATTCTCGCGCAGGACGGTGCTGACCAGGTCCTCGAAGTCGGGGCAGTCGAAGCGGCGGGCGATGTTGCTGGACGGCAGGCCCAGCGACTCCTCGTCCAGCGCGAAAAGCTCCCGCGCGGGCGGGGTGAAATTGCGCAGCCGGTGCTTGGCGTCCAGGACGATCAGCGCCAGCTCGGTCGAGGCGATGAAGTTCTTCATGTCGTCGTTGGCCACGGCCAGCTCGTCGACCTTGTTCTTCAGCTCCTCGTTGACGGTCGAGAGCTCCTCGTTCGCGGACTGGAGCTCCTCGTTCATCGACATCATTTCTTCGTTGGAGCTTTTCAGCTCCTCGTTGGCGGTCTCCAGCTCCTCGACGGTGGTGCGCAGGCGCTGGCGGGTCTCGCGCAGCTCCTCTTCCAGGGCGTAGGTCGCGTCGTCCTCGCGCAGGATCGCCAGGTCATTGCCGATCTCGGCCTCGAAGTCGTCCTGCGCCAGGAAGACGATCAGGTAGGTGTTGTCGGGCAGGGGATCGACGATCACCGTGCAGCGCTGCACCCCGAACTCGGAGCGGACTTCCACCTTCTCGCGCGCCGCGCGCTTGTCGGTGGAGACCGCCTGCCGCAGCATGGGCGAGAGCACCTCGCGCAGCCCGCGCCGGGCCAGCGACAGGACCTGCGTCGTCGGCTCGCCCGCCGGCGGGTCGAGGTAGCGCGACAGCCGCGCGCTTTGCGACAGGATCTGCCCGTCGCGGTCCACCACCACGTGCGGCGGGGCGTAAAGCGACATGATGCGCTGGTGGTGCGCCGGGGCGGCCTCCTCGCGCGGGGGGCGGATGTCGGGCAGGCGCGGGCGCCCCTCGCCCTGCGAGGCCGGGGTGATCGGCATCGACAGCGGGTAGGCCGATCGGCCCTTGCCCCGCTGGAACAGGCGCGCGGTGCGGTCCACCGGGGTGAAAAGGCCTTCCTGCCGCCCGGTGCTTTCGGAGGGCCCCAGGAACAGGTAGCCCTCCGGGTTCAGCGCGTATTGCAGCAGCGGCAGCACCGTCGATTGCACCTGGTCCCCGAGGTAGATCAGCAGGTTGCGGCAGGAGATCAGGTCCACCTTCGAGAACGGCGGGTCCTTGATCAGGCTGTGCCGCGAGAAGCGCACGATGTCGCGGATGCGCGGCGCGATCATGAACTGCGTATCGACGCCGATCGTGCATTCGTCGCGGTATGCCTCGGGGATGTCGCGCAGCACGTTCAGCGGGTAGCGCGCCTCGCGTCCGACGGCGAGGCTGCGCTCGTCGATGTCGGTGGCGAAGACGTGCAGCCGCGGGTGCTTGTCCTGCTCGCGGCATTCGCGGTCCAGGATCATCGCGATGGTATAGGCTTCCTCGCCGGTCGAGCATCCGGGCACCCAGACGCGCAGCGTGCCGTAGCGGTCGGTCCTCTCGACCAGCGGGCGGATCGCCTGTTCGCGCAGCACCTCGAAATATTCGGGGTCGCGGAAGAACTGGGTGACGTGGATCAGAAGGTCGCGGAACAGCGCCTCGCATTCCTCGGCGTCCTGGCGCAGGCGGATCAGGTAGTCGCGCGGATCGCTGAGCGCCAGCACCTGCATCCGGCGGTAGATGCGCCGCACCAGCGTGGTGCGCTTGTAGCCCGAGAAGTCATGCCCGATCTGCTGGCGCAGGGCGGCGCAGATCTCGTCGGCGCGGTGGCCGATCTCCTCGGTGATCGTGGTGTGGTTGGCCAGCCGGTCGCGGCGGCGGAAGTAGGTCAGCAACCGGTCGCTGATCTCGTCCGCGGGGGCGATGAAATCCACCAGCCCGGTGGCCAGCGCGGCCCGCGGCATGCCGTCGTAGCGCGCATCCTCGGGCAGCTGGGCCGCGACGACGCCGCCCGCCTCCTTGATCGCGCGCAGTCCCAGCGCGCCGTCGGCGCCCGTGCCCGACAGGATGACCGCCGCCGCGCTTTCGGACTGGTCCTGCGCCAGCGACATCAGGAAGCTGTCGATCGGCCGGCGCAGCCCGCGCGGCTCGGCGAAGGGTTCAAGGTGCAGCACGCCGCCTTCGAGGCGCAGCTCGTGCCCTGGCGGGATGACATAAAGGGCCCCGGCCTCGACCTTCTGGCCGTCCTCCAGCTGGCAGACCTTCAGCGCGGTGGAGCGGCCGATCAACTCGGCCAGCATGCTGGTGTGATTGGGGTCGAGGTGCTGAACCAACACGAAGGCCAGCCCGCAATCCGCGGGAACATTGGCCAGCATGTCCTTGACCGCCTCCAGACCGCCGGCCGAGGCGCCGATCCCCACGATCGGCGGTCCGGTCTCGGTCGAGACGCCGTTGGTTCCGTGCATTTGGTCGTCCGTATCAGTTGCGCCGAAATCTAGGACGGGGGCCGCGGTCCGGCAAGCGATCTTGGAGGGATTTGCCCGGGCGGGGGTGTCTATGCGTCCGGTTCCGGGCAGGGCCCGGGGTGGGGAACGAGGCAGGGAACGGGCCGCTCTCATGCGTCTGCACGCACCCCGGCGCCCGGCAGTGCACCCCCAAGCCCACCGTGGCGGCGGGGCCACGTTGGCGCAATGAATGCAGCATCCGGGCTTAGTATTGCCATGATTGTAGTGGATAACCCTACGTCAGGAGGCCGCCTTATTGCGGGCGGCAGGGAGAGCGACATGACCGATTTGACGCCGGAACGCACGCCGCCGTCGCAGCAGGTTAGGCTGCAGATGGTGGCCGCCGCCAGCGCCGCCGTGGCACTTGCATACATCACAGTGAAACTGGGTGGCTGGACCTGGCTGACCGGCGCGCCGCTGCTTTTGTGCCTCGCCAGCCTGGCCGCCGGCATGGCGCTGGTCGCCACCGTGGCGCTGCGCCCCATCGTTACTGCCCGCCGCGAGGCGGAAGAGCGTCTGGCCCAGCTGAAGCTGCGCCTGTCCGAGACGCAGGCCGTGGGCCGCATCGGCTGGTGGACCTACGACGTGCAGACCGGGCGCGTCGACTGGGCGGACGAGCTTTATGACATCTTCGGCGTGCCGCGCGGCGAGTTCGACCATACCTACAAGACCTTTCTGAAGCTGATCCTGCCCGAGGATCGCTATGCCAACGACCGCCTTTACAAGGAAAGCCTGATCACCCGCCGTCCCTACGAGGCGGTGTTCCGCATCCAGACGCCGAACGGCATTCGCTGGATCAAGGAGCGTTGCACGACCGAGTTCGACGCCAACGGCACGCCCGTCCGCTCTTTCGGGACGGCCCAGGACATCACCCAGGAAAAGGCCGCCGAGGCCGCCAAGTCCGAGTTTGTCGCCAACATCAGCCACGAATTGCGCACGCCGCTGACTTCCATCATGGGCGGGCTGAAGCTGATGCAGTCAGGCGTCGCGGGGGAGCTGTCGCCGGAGCTGCGCTCGCTCGCCCAGATCGCCGAGAAGAACGGCCGCCGCCTTGGCGCGCTGATCGACGACCTGCTGGACCTGGAGAAGATCTCCTCCGGCAAGATGGAATTCACCATGAAGCCGCTGAACCTGGCCGAGCTGGTCCGCGACGCGGTGGAGGCGAACGCGGGCTTTGCCCATGAATACGGCGTCACCTTCAAGCCCATCGGATGCAGCGCCGCGGCGATGACCATCGGCGACCGCCCGAGCCTGCGCAAGGTGCTGAACAACCTGCTGTCGAACGCGGCGAAGTATTCCAACAAGGGCGATCAGGTGGAGGTGCGTCTCTCGGCCCGCGGCCCCGATTACGCCATCCATGTCGAGGACCACGGCCCGGGCATCCCCGAGGCCGCGCTGGAGACCCTGTTCGAGCGGTTCACCCGCGTCGACGGCGGCGCCAAGAGCAGCTCCCCCGGCACCGGGCTGGGCCTCAACATCGCCCGCTCGGTGGTCGAGCAGCACGGCGGCAAGATCACCTGTACCAGCAAGCTGGGCCGCGGGACGACCTTCACCGTCACCCTGCCGCGGCAGGAGGTGGAGGCCGAGCCCGCCGATGCCGGCACCAAGCGCGGCCGCCGCGCCAAGGCGCAAAAGGCCGCCGCCGAGGAGGCCGCGTTGCGCGACGACGCGGCCTGATCTGCCGCAGCGCGCCGCCGCAACCCGCCAAAGCGCGCCGCGGGGCAGGGGGCTATCCCTCGCAAATAGCTGACAATTTTCTGAGCGGTTCGTGACCGCCACCCCGGGAACGGAAGTCCCGGGTTTGCGCTGTTCCTGCACCTGCCGGGGCTGGCGGATCAGCCGCGGCGCAACGCCCCGCCGCGGGCCGTCAGCAGGAGCCGGGCCATGTCGCCGCAAGCATCATCGCGCCCCCTCGCCGGGGGCCAGAGAATCGCCGCCTTTCACCGCGCCGCGCGGCGCGATTGGAAACAATGCGGGGGCCGTATCCGGGATCGTCGCCATCCCGCGCACAAAGCGGGCCGCGCGAGCGCCCTTTTCGCCCCCTTTCGGCCCCATTCGCCCATTTCCCGCCACATTGCCCGGGCGCTGCCCTATCATGGTCACAAATGGATTCTGCGGGGGATCTGATGTCTGCGACCAAACGCGATTACGCGTTGCTCGGCCTGCCAGCCGACTGCGCCATGTCCGAGGTCAAGGCCGCGCACCGGGCTTTGGTGCGCCGCTGGCACCCGGACAACCATCCTGAAGGCTCCGGCGCGGCGCACCGCCTGGCGCTGATCAACGCGGCCTATGACCGGATCTGCGCCGATCGGGCCGCCGCCAGCGCGCCGAAATGGACGCCGCAGCACGACTTCACCGCCCACCGGGACGCGGCGGCGGGGGGGGGGGGGGGGGGGGGGGGGGGGGGGGGGGGGGGGGGGGGGGGGGGGGGGGGGGGGGGGGGGGGGGGGGGGGGGGGGGGGGGGGGGGGGGGGGGG
>JBPEXR010000082.1:0-1859 GCA_052031355.1 Paracoccaceae bacterium | reverse complement strand
CTGCGCGATCTGGAACGCGTGCTCTACTTCGAGAACTACGTGGTGATCGAGCCGGGCCTGACGGACCTCACCTACGGTCAGATGATGACCGAGGAAGAGTACATGGACGCGCAGGACCAGTACGGCGCGGACGCCTTCACCGCCAACATCGGCGCCGAGGCCATCCGCGAGATGCTGGCCGCGATCGACCTTGAGGCGGAAGCCGAGCAGCTGCGCGCCGACCTGGCGGAAGCCACCGGCGAGCTGAAGCCGAAGAAGATCATCAAGCGCCTGAAGGTCGTCGAGGCCTTCCTCGAGTCGGGCAACCGCCCCGAGTGGATGGTGATGACCGTGATCCCGGTCATCCCGCCGGAACTGCGCCCGCTGGTGCCGCTGGACGGCGGCCGCTTCGCGACCTCCGACCTCAATGACCTGTATCGCCGGGTCATCAACCGGAACAACCGCCTGAAGCGCCTGATCGAGCTGCGCGCGCCCGACATCATCGTGCGCAACGAAAAGCGGATGCTGCAGGAATCGGTCGACGCCCTCTTCGACAACGGCCGCCGCGGCCGCGTCATCACCGGTGCCAACAAGCGCCCGCTGAAGTCGCTGTCGGACATGCTCAAGGGCAAGCAGGGCCGCTTCCGCCAGAACCTTCTGGGCAAGCGCGTCGACTTCTCGGGCCGTTCGGTCATCGTGACCGGTCCGGAGCTGAAGCTGCACCAGTGCGGCCTGCCCAAGAAGATGGCGCTGGAGCTGTTCAAGCCCTTCATCTACTCGCGGCTGGAGGCCAAGGGCCTCAGCTCCACCGTGAAGCAGGCGAAGAAGCTGGTCGAGAAGGAGCGCCCGGAGGTCTGGGACATCCTCGACGAGGTGATCCGCGAGCACCCGGTGATGCTGAACCGCGCGCCGACGCTGCACCGCCTGGGCATCCAGGCCTTCGAGCCGATGCTGATCGAAGGCAAGGCGATCCAGCTGCACCCGCTGGTCTGCTCGGCCTTCAACGCCGACTTCGACGGCGACCAGATGGCCGTGCACGTGCCGCTTTCGCTGGAAGCCCAGCTGGAAGCCCGCGTGCTGATGATGTCCACGAACAACGTGCTGTCGCCCGCCAACGGCGCGCCGATCATCGTGCCGTCGCAGGACATGATCCTGGGCCTCTACTACATCACGCTGGAGCGTGAGGGCATGAAGGGCGAAGGCATGGTCTTCGCCTCCTCGGACGAGGTCCAGTTCGCGCTGGACAGCGGCCAGGTGCACATGCACGCCAAGATCCAGTGCCGCCTCAAGCAGATCGACGAGGACGGGAACGAGGTCTACAAGCGCTACGACACCACGCCGGGCCGCGTGCGCCTGGGCGCGCTTCTGCCGCTCAACGCCAAGGCTCCCTTCGACCTGGTCAACCGCCTTCTGCGCAAGAAAGAGGTGCAGCAGGTCATCGACACCGTCTACCGCTACTGCGGCCAGAAGGAGTCGGTCATCTTCTGCGACCAGATCATGGCCATGGGCTTCAAGGAGGCCTTCCGCGCCGGCATCAGCTTCGGCAAGGACGACATGGTCATCCCCGACAGCAAGTGGTCCATCGTCGACGAGACGCGCGAGCAGGTGAAGGACTTCGAGCAGCAGTACATGGACGGCCTGATCACCCAGGGCGAAAAGTACAACAAGGTCGTGGACGCCTGGTCGAAGTGCAACGACAAGGTCACCGAGGCCATGATGCAGACCATCTCGGCCGAGCGCCGGGACGAGAGCGGTGCCGTGATGGAGCCGAACTCGGTCTACATGATGGCGCACTCCGGTGCCCGTGGCTCGGTCACGCAGATGAAGCAGCTGGGCGGGATGCGCGGCCTGATGGCGAAGCCGAACGGCGACATCATCGA
>JBPEXR010000081.1:0-3760 GCA_052031355.1 Paracoccaceae bacterium | reverse complement strand
GCTGAAAAAGGCGCTGCTTCAGATCGCTGGGCACCGCCTCGCCACGGTTGGCGACGCTGATCGAGACCTCGCTGTCCTCCATGCGGCCGCGCACTTCGATCGGGTGGCCGGGCGTGCCGTGGCGCACCGCGTTCGACAGAAGGTTCGAGACCGCCTGCGCCACCCGCGGCGCATCGCAAGCCACCGGGTGCTCGAAAGCGAGGTCCAGCGCGATCTCGCGGTCGGGGTTGGCGGCGCGGATCTCCTCGGCGACCTGGCGGATCGCCTCGGCGAGGGGCGCATCGGGCGTCGCGGTGATGCGGATGCCGCCGCCGAGGCGGGCGCGCGCGTGCAGCATCATGTTCTCGATCAGATCGTTTACCCGGTGCAGCGAGGCGCGCATCAGCGGCAGGATCTGCTGCGCCCGCGGCGGCATCTCCTCGGCGTCGAGGCGGCGCAGCCCGGCGCCCAGCGCGGCCACGGGGTTGCGCAGATCGTGGCCGAGCACGGCGATGAACTCCTCCTGGATGCGGCTCAGGCGGCGCTCCTGCTCGACCAGCCGTTCCTGCGCCTCCAGCCGCTCCTCTGTCTCCAGCCCGCGGCCGATGATGTCGGCGAACATCTTCAGCATCGCCACGGCGCGCGGGGAATCGACCTCGCGCGGTTCGGTGTCGATGGCGCAGAGCGTGCCGAAGAAGCTGCCGTCGCTGCGGTAGATCGGGATCGAGGCGTAGCTGACGATGCCGAACTTCTGCGCGATCGGGTGCCCGCGGTAGACCGGGTCGGTGTGCACGTTGCTGAAGATCACCTGCTGCGCGGTATCGCGCACCGTCTGGCAGAAGGTCGACTGGATCTCGATCTCGTCGCCCTCGGCCAGGCCGAAGTTCACCTCGTCCACCGTGCGGCAGGCGACCCAGCGTTCCTCGGTCACCCGGGCGACGGCGGCGAAGCGCGTGTCGGTGGCCAGCATCACCGTCTCGAGGATGGTCCCGACCAGCGCGCTGGCGGCCAGCATCTCGATATCGGACTGAAAGTCGTGCGTTCCGGCCTTGTAGGCTGCGTGATCCTGGATCACCGCCCCCGTATCGATGCGCTGGTTCATGGGGATCCTTCCACTTGACCCCTTGATAGCAGGTTCCGGCGTCGCGGCAATGGCGGCGGCTGGCCTTTGCCGGGGCGCCGTGGCATGGCAGGGACACGCCAGCCTGCGGAGAATCCCATGGACATCGCCTCGATCACGCGTGAATTCGTCACCCTTTTGGTGACCATCGACCCGGTCGGGTCGGTGCCGGTATTCCTGTTCGCGGTGCGCCACGTGCCGGCGAAGCTGCACCGCCGTTTCGCGGTGCGGGCGGTGCTGATCGCGGCGCTGGTGCTGCTGGCCTTCCTCGTCGGCGGCCAGTTCCTGCTGGAGGCGCTGGGCCTGCGCCTCGGGTCCTTCCAGATCGCCGGCGGGATCGTGCTGTTCCTCTTCGCCATGACCATGGTCTTCGGCGATTCCAAACCCGCCCGCGAGATCGAGGAAGCCGGCCGCGACCCCCTGGCCGGCGCGGTCTTTCCGCTGGCCATGCCCTCGATCGCCTCGCCCGGGGCGATGCTGGCCATCGTCGTGCTGACGGACAACCACACCGAGCCGCTGATCGACCAGGCGGTCACCGCCGGGCTGCTGATGCTGGTGCTGCTGCTGACGCTGCTGTTCCTGCTGGCCGCCAGCCTGGTGCACCGCGTCATCGGGGCAACGGGGACCAGCGTTGTCAGCCGGGTGATGGGCATCGTGCTGGCGACCATCGCGGTGGATTCGGTGATCGGCGGGCTGGAGACGCTGGGCCTTCTGACCGTCGCCGCCCCCGCCTGAGGCGCGGCGCTACTTCCGGCGGTAAAGCCACAGGGTCGCCGGCGCCAGGACAGCCGTTAGCAGCGCGGGGGCCAGCAGCGCCAGCGCGACCTCGGCCAGGCTGGTGCGTCCGGCCATCAGCCCGCGCATCGCCGTGGTCATGTGCGAAACGGGATTCGCCTCGACAAAGCTGCGCAGCCAGCCGGGCATCGTCTCGGGCCGGACCATGATGTTGGAGGCGAAGACCACCGGGAAAAGCACCGTGAAGCCCAGCGTCATCACCGTGGTCGGGGTGCGGATCAGCAGGCCCATCACGATGAAGACCCAGCCGAAACCGAAGCCGATCGCCAGCAGCAGCACGAAGGCGGCCAGAACCCCCGGCACCCCCGCCTCGGGGCGGTAGCCCAGCGCCAGGCCGATGCCCAGGATGATCGCCCCGGCGATCAGGTGGCGCAGCAGGTCGCCGACGATCAGCCCGGCGAAGGGCGCCAGCGGCCAGATGGGCAGGCTGCGGAAGCGGTCGAACAGGCCCTTGCCCAGGTCGGTCGACAGGCCCATGCCCGAATAGACCGCGTTGAAGGCGACGGTCTGCACCAGGATGCCGGGCAGGAAGAACTGCAGGTATTCGCGCGTCGATCCCGCCAGCGCGCCGCCGAAGACGAACGTGAAAAGCAGCGTGAACATGATCGGCGTCATGACCAGGTCGAACAGCTGCTCGGGCACGTGGCGGAACTTCAGCACCGCGCGCCAGCCGAAGGTCAGCGCGTTGGCCAGCGCCGAGGGGCGCGGCGGGCGCGGCTGGTGCCGCAGGGTGGCGGGGCTCGGGGCGCTCATGCCGCAGCGCCCTCGGGGGCGGCGCGGCCCGGCTCGGCCGACGCGCCGGTGAGGGCGAAGAACACCTCCTCCAGGCTGGGGGCGCCCATGGCGAAATCCTCCAGCGCGATGCCCTCGGCCACCAGGGCGCCCAGCGCGGCGTTGGCGGCCTCGGGGCTGGGGGCGATGACCGACAGGCGCGCGCCCTCCGGGCTGCGCTGCGCCGGGCGCTGCAGATGCCCCTCCAGGATTTGCGCGGCGCGGTCCAGCGCCGCCGCCTCGGCCAGCGTGACGTGCAGAAAGCCCGAGCCGGTGGCGGCCTTCAATTCGCGGCTGGTGCCTTCGGCGATCTTGCGGCCGCGGTCGATCACCGCGATGCGCGCGGCCAGCTGGTCCGCCTCCTCCAGGTATTGCGTGGTCAGCAGCACGGTGACGCCCGATTGCGCCAGCTGCCGGATCATCCGCCAGACCCGTTGCCGCGCGCTGGGGTCAAGGCCGGTCGTCGGCTCGTCGAGGAACAGCACCCCCGGGGTGACCACCAGCGAGGCGGCGATGTCCAGCCGCCGGCGCATCCCGCCGGAGTAATCCTTGACCTGCCGGCGCCCGGCCTCGGCCAGCTCGAAAGCGGCCAGAAGCTCTTCCGCGCGCTGGCGGGCGGCGCGGCGTCCGAAGCCCCAGAGGCGAGCCAGGAAGATCAGGTTCTCGCGTCCCGTCAGGTCCTCGTCGAGCGAGGCAAACTGCCCCGTCATCGCGATCACGCCGCGCACCGCGTCCGGCGCGGCGGCGATGTCGTGACCCATCACCTGCGCGCTGCCCCCGTCGGGCCGCGCCAGGGTGGCCAGCATGCGCATGAGGGTGGTCTTGCCCGCACCGTTGGGGCCGAGGATGGCGAAGATCATCCCGCGCGGCACGTCCAGGTCGATGCCCGCGACCGCCTCCAGCGCGCCGAACCGCTTGACGAGACCGCGCGCACGGATCGCCGGCGCCGCGTCCGTGTCGGACTGCCGCGGATTCGTCCCGGACTGCACCGGATCTGCGCCGGCCGCGCCTGTCGCCCCATCGTCCCGCATCGCACCGCGCCCCCGAAATCCTGAGCAAGGTATAGCACGCCCCGCCCCCGGGCGGGAGTAGGCA
>JBPEXR010000080.1:0-5402 GCA_052031355.1 Paracoccaceae bacterium | reverse complement strand
ACGCGCAGCCCTTCCCAGGCCTTCACCCCGCCGAAGCAGAGCATGGATTCCGACCCGCCGGTCAGCATGACGGGCGCCATGCCGCTGCGCACCATGGCGAAGGCCTGCGCCATCGCATGGTTCGACGAGGAACAGGCGGTGGAAACGGTGAAGCTGGGCCCCATGAGGTTGTGCTTCATCGAGATATGGCTGGCCGCGGCGTTGTTCATCAACTTCGGCACAACGAAGGGATGCACGCGGTTCTTGCCGTCCTCGTAGACCGAGCGGTAGTTGTCGTCCCAGGTCTGCACGCCGCCGCCGGCGGTGCCCAGCACCACGCCCGCGCGGGCCGCAAGCTCGCCCTCGAAGCCGAGGCCGGCCTGGTCGATCGCCTCCTGCGCGGCGAGCACGGCGAACTGGGTGAAGCGGTCGTAGAGCGCCAGTTGCTGGCGGTTGAAATGCGCCTCGGGGTCGAAGCCCTTCACCTGGCCACCGATGCGGATCGACAGGCGTTCGACGTCGCGCATCTCCAGCGGGCCGATGCCGCAGCGCCCCTCGCGCATGGCGGCCAGCGTGTCGGGCACATTGCCGCCCAGGGCGTTGATCGTGCCCGCCCCGGTGATGACGACGCGCTTCATGCGCCCCGGCCCGCGGCCGGGCGCGGCGCGCCCTGCCCCATTCGCTGCACGGCGCCCGGCGTCATGCCTGTTCCGAGACCAGTTTCTCGATGCCCGCGACGATCGAGGCGACGCTGGAGATGTCGAAGTCGCTCTCGCTCGGGTCGTTGGCGTTGAAGGGGATCTGGATGTCGAAGGCTTCCTCGATCGCGAAGATGCTTTCCACCAGGCCCAGGCTGTCGATGCCCAGGTCCTCGAGCGTGGACTCCATGGTCACGTCCGAGGGTTCCAGAACCGCCTGCTCGGCAATGATCTCGATGACCTTGTCCTTGACGTTCATCTGTCTTCCTTGCCCCGTCATCCCGCGCCGAGGTTTAGTCGTTCGGGTCGCGCTTTGAAACCGCTTTCTGCACCTCCGCGAAGTCGCGCAGCAGGCGCGGCAGGCGGCGCAGCGCCTTCTGAACGCCGATGTGGGTGTCCATCTTCATCGCGGGATACCCCAGCATGACGCGCCCCGCCGGCACGTTGGTCAGCGCCTTGGTGCCGCCCCCCAGCACCGCGCGATCCCCGACGAACAGGTTGTCGCCCACGCCCACCTGCCCGGCCATGACCACGCCGTTGCCGACGCGGGTGGAGCCGGCGATGCCGACCTGACCGCACAGCAGGCAATCCTCGCCGACGACGACGTTGTGGCCAAGCTGGACAAGGTTGTCGATCTTGGTGCCGCGGCCGATCACCGTGTCGCGGATGGTGCCGCGGTCGATGCAGGCGTTGGCGCCCACTTCGACGTCATCGCCGATGGTGACGGCGCCCAGCGAATGGATGCGCGCCCAGGGCTGGGTGGCGGCGCTTTGCGCGCCCAGCGTCTCGCGCACTTCCTCGACGCCCGAACGCTCGGAGGTGACGAAGGAGAAGCCGTCGCCGCCCACGACCGCGCCGGGCTGGGCGATGAAACGCGCGCCGATTCGCACCCGCGCGCCGATCCGCACGCCCTCGCGCAGCAGCGCGTTCGGGCCGATCACCGCGCCGGCCCCGACGTAGGACTGCGGGCCGATGACGCTGTGCGCGCCGACCTGCGCGCCCGCCTCGATCACCGCGAGGGGGCCGACCTGCACGCCCTCGCCCAGCTCCGCGCCGGGATCGACGACCGCCGAGGGGTGAACCCCCGGCGCGTAGCCGGGGCCGGGGTCCATCATCCGCGACAGGCCCGCCAGGGCAAACCGCGGGCGCGGCGCGGTCAGCGCGGCGCGCAGGCCCAGGCTGCGCCAGTCCGCCCCGTCCCAGAGCATCGCGGCGCGGGCCTGCCCCTCGGCGAGGTGGCGCGCGAACTCGGGTTTCATGGCAAGGGCCAGATCGTCCGGTCCGGCATCTGCCGGCTCGGCCACCCGGTCGATCTGCATGGCGGTATCGCCGAAGGCCTGAACCCCCAGCGCCGCCGCGATGTCCTTGATGCTGTGGCTCATCTCGCCTCCGGTCTGCTGCCGGAGAATTAACCCTGAACCGCGTCCAACGCCACCCCTGCGCCGGCCAGCGCCTGCCAGATCTTCGCGTCACGGTCGTAAACGTCCCGGCGGAACTGGATCTCGCCGCGCGGCGTGGTGAAGGCGGTGCGGTAGATCAGGTGCACGGGCACCGGCTCTTTCAGCTTCACCACCGTCTCGCGCCCGGTGTCGAGCTTGGAGTGGAAGAGCCCCTTGGGATCGTCCGTCTGGCGCGCCAGCAGCGCATAGGCGAACTCGAAGGGCTCGTGCAGGCGGATGCAGCCGTGGCTGAAGGCGCGCGACTCGCGCTGGAAGAGGGATTTCGCCGGCGTGTCATGCAGATAGATGTTGTACTTGTTGGGGAACATGAACTTCACCAGCCCCAGCGCGTTGCGCGGCGACGGCGGCTCCTTCAGGTTGAAGGGGAAGGTCTGCTCCGTATAGGCGTTGAAGTTGACCTGCGAGCGGCTGACGGTGCGGCCGCGGGCATCGACCAGTTTCAGCTGGCTGGCCGCGTTCGGGTTCGCCTTCATCTTCGGCAGGTATTCCTTCACCGCGATCGAGCGCGGCACGTTCCACGTCGGGTTGATGACCATGTGCTCCATGACATCGGAGAACTCCGGGCTGCGCCGGTCCGAGGCGGTCGCCCCGATGACCGAGCGCGTCTGGAAGGTCACCTTGTCGTTGTCCATGATCTTGGCGGAGAAATCCGTCAGGTTCACCAGCACGTGGCGGGCGCCGCGGGGACGGTTCAGCCAGCGCTCGCGCTCCATCGCCACCAGCACCGATTGCAGGCGTTCGGTCACCGGGCGGTTCAGCTCCGACAGGGTGGCGGGTCCGGCGACGCCGTCCTGCGTCAGCCCATGCGCCGCCTGGAAGGACTGCACCGCGCGCTGCAGCGCCGCGTCGTAGCTGCGCGACATCGACCGCTTCATGTAGCCCATGGCGATCAGCCGGTTGCGCAGGGCGACGACCTCGGGGCCGCTGTCGCCCGGCTCCAGCATGCGGGCACGCACCACCGGGCCCCAGCCGCCGCGGGCCGCCTGGCGCTGAAGTTGCAACTTGGCCTTCATCAGCCGGCGGTATTCGCCGGTCTGCGGCGGCAGGGCGCGGAAGAAGCCGCGCGGATTGCTTTTGACGATGTTGGTCAGGTAGCTGGCGCGGTCGCGGTAAGGCACGCGGCGCACGATGCCGCTGTCGACCTTGCGCGGCTCCAGGATGCCGGTCTGCACGTCGCGGGCGTAGCGCAGGAAAAGGCGGCTGATCTCGGCCTCCAGCTGGCCCAGCTCGCGCGGGGTGCGCGCCGTCTCCAGCTTGCGGCGCAGGTCCGCCAGGTCGTAGCGCCCCGCGGGCAGCCCGTGAATCGGCGCCTCCTCCAGCGCGGCGATCAGCGCCACGCGGCGGGCCCGGTCGTCGGCATCGCCGCCCGTCCAGATCGCCTCGAACCCGTTGGAGCGGTAGAATCGCGACAGCGCCTCGTCCTGGGCGGCGGCTTCCGCCACGGCCTGCTTGAACGCCGTCACCTCGGCCCCGGCCGGGCGGCCCATCGGCAGAAGACAGAGAACAGACAGGGCCACGGCGCCAAATGCGCGCAGGGAACGATGTCGCGAAAGAACCAGCATGCGGTACCTCTTCAAATCAATTCAACCCGGACTTGGGGGCCAAGCGCCAGCAAAGTCTACTCACGTTTTGACGAGAGCGGCGCGACGGCGGCGCGGTGGTGCAACCGTGCACCGCCCGCCATTTGCGGGCCCGCGGCGCCCCGAACGCAGCCCCGAAGGGACCCGCCCAGATTGCAGGGATTCGCCCGGGGCCTGTGCCCGGCGCTGCCCCGAAGGCGCCGCCATTGGCCATTCCGGCGCCGCGCACCGGGCAGGATGTTGCCCGCCTTGAAGGCCATTTCAGCAAAATCTCGCCGATTTCAGGGGGGCGGGGGAACCAAACGGCTTCGATGCTTGGTCGAAGTTAACCCCTGTGCCATAAAACCCCTGCATCTGGGGATGAGATAGCAGCAGGAGCCACGCAACGTCGTGGCGTACATCGGAACGAGACGGACAGGCACACTCACTATGACGGAAAGCAGCTTTAGCGGCATCTCTCGGCGCGGCCTTCTGGGCGCATTCGCAGCCACCATGGTGACGGCAGCGCCGACTTTCGCAAACGCAGCCGGGTTCCTTCGGGGTAGCGGGGATATCCGGCGCCTGAAGATGTACTCGGGCCGGACCGGCGAGAAGCTGGACATGGTCTACTGGGTCGACGGGCATTACATCAAAGATGCCCTCGACGAGATCACCTACTTCATGCGCGACTGGCGCAACGACAAGGTGCTGCGGATCGACACCCGCACCATCGACATCATGGCCGCCTCGCACCGGCTTCTGGATGTCAGCGAGCCCTACATGCTGATCTCGGGCTACCGCAGCCCGGAAACCAACGCGATGCTGCGCGCCCGCTCCAGCGGCGTGGCGAAGCGCTCGCGGCACCTCAAGGGCGAAGCGGCGGACCTGCGCCTGGCCTCGCGCTCGGTCAACCAGATCGCCAAGGCGGCGGCGGCCTGCCGCGCCGGCGGTGTCGGTCGCTACTCCAGCTCCAACTTCGTTCACATGGATTGCGGCCCGGTGCGCAGCTGGGGCAGCTGAGCCGGACGCGAAGAACGATGTGACCTGTGCAGGGGTCTCGCCGCGGCGAGGCCCTTTTTTCGTTTGCGGGGCAGACCGGTATGCCGCGGGGTTCATCCCGGCGCGCCCTTCACGCACGCCAAGCCCGCGCGGGCGGCAGGGTGCGGCGTCGGAAATGGGCGCGGGCTGCATCGGGTCGGGGTCCTGCTCCTGGCGACGCCCTGGCGGCGTCTTGACCAGTCAACCCGCGGAATGTGGCGAAGTTCCGCCGGAAGACCAGCGAAACCAAGCCATTCACGTCAATGTCAGGCGGCGCCGCGCGCCTCCGAGCCCGAGCCGTCGCCGGTGAAGGAACGGATGGTGCGCAGCGCGCCGTCCAGCGCCTCGCCCTTCGGGTCGGCCAGGGCGGCGGCGATCAGGCGCGCGGCCCAGTCGGCGGCGTCCCGGCGCCCCTCGACCAGAGCAATGCCCTGCATCACCTTGTCGAACTTGCCCAATCCGCGCGCGTGGGTGTCGCTGTAGCCCTTGATGAGGCGGCGCACCTTCAGCGTCTCCACCGCCAGCGCGTAATCGGCCGGCAGCCGTTTTTGCGCCGCGTCCAGCCAGGCCTCGATATGCGCCATCTCGCGCCCGTGACGCAGCAGGCGGCGGCGCCAGCGCCGCAGCCCGGCCACGAGGTAGAGCGCGCCGAACCCGCCCAGGCGGTC
>JBPEXR010000008.1:0-1832 GCA_052031355.1 Paracoccaceae bacterium | reverse complement strand
TTCGCAAAGACATCGACTGCCGCCGCCGCGCTGATGGCGCTGGCCCTCCCCGCGCTGGCCGATGGTGAGCTGAACCTCTACTCCTCGCGTCACTACGATACCGACGAGCGGCTCTACACCGATTTCACCGATGCCACCGGCATCACCATCAACCGCATCGAAGGCAAGGCCGATGAGCTTCTGGCCCGCATGGAAGCCGAGGGCGCCAACTCCCCCGCCGACGTGCTGCTGACCGTCGACACCAGCCGCCTGAAGCGCGCCAAGGACCTTGGCCTGCTGCAGGCCATCGACAGCGACACGCTGGAAGAGCGCATCCCCGGCAACCTGCAGGACGACGACAACCAGTGGTTCGGCCTGTCGCAGCGCGCGCGGATCATCTTCTACAACAAGGAAACCGTGGACAATCCGCCGGCGACCTACATGGACCTCGCCGATCCAGCCTACAAAGGTCAGGTCTGCATCCGCTCCTCGACCAACACCTACAACCAGACCCTGCTGGCCTCCATCGTGACCCACGAGGGCGAGGAAGCCGCCACCGAATGGGCGCAGGGCGTGGTCGACAACATGGCGCGTGCACCGCAGGGCGGCGACACCGACCAGCTGCGCGGCATCGTCTCGGGTGAATGCGACATCGCGGTGTCGAACAGCTACTACTTCGCCCGCGCGATCCGCACCGACGTGGACGGCCTCTCGGCGGACCTCGACAAGGTCGGCATCGTCTGGCCGAACCAGGAGAGCACCGGCGCGCATATGAACCTCTCGGGTGGCGGCGTGGCCAAGAACGCGCCCAACCGCGAGAACGCGGTGAAGTTCCTCGAGTATCTCGCCTCCGATCAGGCGCAGCAGTATTTCTCGGCCGGGAACGACGAATTCCCCGCCGTGGAAGGCGTGGAACTGGCCGACAGCGTGAAGCAGCTGGGCGAGTTCAAGGCCGACGAGGTGAACCTGTCGGACGTGGCCGAGAACATCGGCACCGCGCAGAAGATCTTCAACTCGGTCGGCTGGGAATAATCAGCACGACAATCGAGCAGGAGGCGGGCTTTCGGGCCCGCCTTTTTTGTTGGACAAAGCCTGCATCGAACGCCCCGCCCGGCGGCACGCCGGGCATCGCCCTCCCTCCCCCCGGAGGGCGATTTTGCGACCGCACCTTATGGTGTGACGCAAGCGCCTCTGGCGTTGAGGTGACACAAAACGAACGGTCCGTTACTACCCCGGCCCGGAATCAAGCCGCAGGCGCCGGGCCATCGCCTGCCCGTCCCCACGGGGAGGCGATTTGGTAAGGCTGGGTGGAAGTCATCTAAGTCACGCCAGGGCGGCACCATAAAGTGGCACGAAGGCACAGTCGGATCGCCACCCCACGGGCAGGCGCTGACCCTCGTTCTCTACCGCTGACGTCCCACCTGACGGCAGATCAGGATCACCGGCAGCAGACCCATCGCCACGATCACGAGGCTCGGCACCGCTGCCCCGTTCAGCCGCTCGTCACTGGCCAGCCGATAGGCCTGCACCGCCAGTGTGTCATAGTTGAACGGCCGCATGATCAGCGTCGCGGGTAGTTCCTTCATCACGTCGACAAAGACGATCAGCAGCGCGGTCAGCAGGCTCGGCGCGAGGATCGGCAGATGCACCCGCCGCAGCGTGCCCAGAGGTGTCTGCCCCAGCGAGCGCGCGGCGGCATCCATATTGGCATGCACCATCGACTGCCCGCCCTCGTAGGCGCCAAGCGCCGCGGCGAGGAAGCGCACCAGATAGGCCAGCACCAGAAGCCAGATCGAGCCGGTGATCAGAAGCCCGGTCGAGATGTCGAAGGTCTCGCGCATCCAGGCGTCGAG
>JBPEXR010000079.1:0-4494 GCA_052031355.1 Paracoccaceae bacterium | reverse complement strand
CCTGCCCCGTCCTGCATCCTTCCCTCCCTCGCGATTTGGGCCTACCTTGGCCGCGAATTGCGAGGGAGGACAAGATGGCATTGCTGGAACGTCACGACGCGGGCGCGGTCGCCACGCTGGTGCTGAACGACCCGGGCCGGCTGAACGCGCTGTCCGATGCCATGCTGGCGGCCCTTCAGGACCAGATCGACGCGCTGAAGGACAGCCCCGAGATCCGCGCCGTGGTGCTGCGCGGCGAAGGCAAGGCCTTCTGCGCCGGGCACGATTTGAAGGAGATGACCGCGGGGCGCCAGGCCGAGGATGGCGGCGCCGCCTATTTCGCCGATCTCTTCGCCCGCTGCGCCAGGGTGATGACCGGGCTGCGCCAGATCCCCCAGCCGGTGATCGCCCAGGTGCACGGCATCGCCACCGCTGCCGGCTGCCAGCTTGTCGCCTCCTGCGACATGGCGGTGGCCGCCGAGGGCACGCGCTTCGGCGTCAACGGCGTGAACATCGGGCTGTTCTGTTCGACCCCGATGGTGGCGCTGAGCCGCAACATCCCCGCCAAACACGCCTTCGAGATGCTGACCACAGGCCAGTTCATCGACGCCCGCCGCGCCGAGGCTCTGGGCCTCGTCAACCGCGTCACCGCCCCCGAGGCGCTGGAGGAGACGGCGCAGGAGCTGGCCCGGACCGTCGCCGGCAAGCTGGGCCGCGCGGTGCGGATCGGCAAACGCGCCTTCTACGAGCAGGCGGAAATGCCGCTGGAGGCCGCCTATGCCCATACCGGCGAAGTCATGGTGCAGAACATGCTCTATGACGAGACGGCCGAAGGCATCGCCGCCTTCCTGGAAAAGCGCGACCCGGCCTGGACGCAGTAGCGGGCCCGTTCCGCGCGGCTCCCTCTGGCAAAAGGCGCGCCGATCGCTTAGATCGCGCGCATGACAGATGAACTTCATATCGTCGGCGGCGGCATGGCCGGGTCGGAGGCCGCCTGGCAGGCCGCCAACATGGGCGTGCGCGTCGTGATCCACGAGATGCGCCCCAAGGTCGGCACCTTCGCGCACCAGACGGGCAACCTGGCGGAGATGGTCTGCTCCAACTCCTTCCGCTCGGACGATGACGAGCAGAACGCCGTGGGCCTGCTGCACTGGGAGATGCGCCAGGCCGGCGGGCTGGTCATGGCCTCGGCCGACAAGCACCGCCTGCCCGCGGGCGGCGCCCTGGCCGTGGACCGCGAAGGGTTCTCCGAATGGATCACCGCGCAGCTTCGCGCCCATCCGAACGTGCGCGTCGAGGAAGGCGAGATCACCGAGCTGCCGCGCGAGGGGCGCTGGATCATCGCCACCGGGCCGCTGACGTCCGAAGGGCTGGGCCGCGCCATCGCCGAGGAGACGGGCACCGACGCCCTGGCCTTCTTCGACGCCATCGCCCCCATCGTCTACGCCGACAGCATCGACATGTCGCAGGCCTGGATGCAGTCGCGCTATGACAAGGGCGAGACGGAGGAAGAGCGGACCGCCTACCTCAACTGCCCGATGGACAAGGCGCAGTACGAGGCCTTCATCGACGCGCTTCTGGCGGCCGACAAGACCGAGTTCCACGAGGGCGAGACCGCCGGTTATTTCGACGGATGCCTGCCGATCGAGGTGATGGCCGAACGCGGGCGCGAGACCCTGCGCCACGGCCCGATGAAGCCCGTCGGCCTAACGAACCCGCACCAGCCGGACGTCAAACCCCACGCGGTGGTGCAGCTGCGCCGCGACAACGCGCTGGGCACGCTCTACAACATCGTCGGCTTCCAGACGAAAATGAAGTACGGCGCGCAAACCGATGTTTTCCGGATGATTCCGGGGCTGGAGAATGCCCGCTTCGCGCGTCTTGGCGGGATTCACCGGAACACCTTCCTGAACTCGCCGACGCTTCTGGATGGTCAGATGCGGCTCAAATCCCGCCCGAACCTGCGTTTCGCCGGGCAGATCACCGGGGTCGAGGGCTATGTCGAAAGCGCGGCCATGGGCCTGCTGGCCGGACGTTTGGCCGCGGCCGAGATCCTGGGCCGCAGCCTGCCCGATCTGCCGCAGGACACCGCCATGGGCGCGCTGGTGCATCACATCACCGGCGGGGCCGAGGCCAAGACATTCCAGCCGATGAACGTGAACTTCGGCCTCTTCCGCCCCCTCGATGGGGTGCGCGGCGGCCGGCGCGGGCGGCGCGACCGTTACAAGGCCTATACCGACCGGGCCAAGGCCGCCTGGACGGACTGGCTGAAGGGGGCGGCACTGGACGCCGCTTAAGGTTTTCGCCAGACTGGGACCATGCCGAAATCGTTTCTCGACAAGGTCTACCAGGCCAATACCCCCGAAGAGACCCGGCGCCTCTACGACGACTGGGCGACAAGCTACGACGAGGAGGTGGCCGCCCAGGGCTATGTCACCCCCGGCCGCGTGGCAAAGGCCATGGCGCAGCACGCTGGACGTCAAAGTGACCCGATCCTGGATTATGGTTGCGGCACGGGGCTTTCCGGGCTCGCCTTGAAGCTGGAAGGGTTCGGGACGATCGACGGCGTCGATGTCTCGCCCGCCATGCTGGAGGAGGCGCGCGCCCGCGGCATCTACCGCGATCTGACGCAGATCGACCCTGATACGCCCGAACCGCTGCAGCCCGGCGCCTACCGGATGATCACCGCCACCGGGGTGATCGGCGCCGGCGCCGCGCCGCTCGGCGTTTTCGACATCCTGATGCGGGCGCTGCCGAAACAGGGTCTGCTGGGCTTTTCCTTCAACGATCACACGCTGAAGGACCGCAGCTACGAGGCGAAGCTCAACGATTGGCTCGATTGCGGCGCGGCGAGGCTGCTGTTCCGCGAACACGGGCCGCACCTGCCCGGCGCGAATGTCGGCGCCTGCGTCTACGTGGTGCAAAAGACCTGAGATGATCACGCGCTTTGCGCCCTCGCCGACCGGGCCGCTGCACCTCGGGCACGCCTTCTCGGCCATCCTGTCGCATGATGCGGCGCGCGCGGCGGGCGGGCGCTTCCATTTGCGGCTCGACGATCTCGACCAGGGCCGATCACGCCCCGAATGGGCGCTGCAGATCGCGCAGGACCTGCGTTGGCTGGGGTTGCGCTGGGACGGGCCGATCTGGCGCCAGTCGCGGCGCATGGCGCGCTACGCCGCGGCGCTGGACGCCCTCTGGGCGCGCGGGCTTCTCTATCCCTGCCATTGCAGCCGCCGCGACATCGCCGCCGCGGTGGATGCCCCGCAGGAGGGCGCGCCGATCCTCGGGCCCGACGGGCTGGTCTATCCCGGCACCTGCCGCCCTGCGCCGGGTGCGCCGCCCCCATCCGGCCCCCGGCCCCGCGGCGTGGCGCTGCGCCTCGACATGGCGCGGGCGCTGGCACTTGCAGGCCCGCCGCGGGTGCG
Source organism: Paracoccaceae bacterium (assembly GCA_052031355.1). Classification (GTDB taxonomy): domain Bacteria; phylum Pseudomonadota; class Alphaproteobacteria; order Rhodobacterales; family Rhodobacteraceae; genus JBPEXR01. The sequence continues at coordinate 1,090 of JBPEXR010000079.1, read as the reverse complement.
CGAAACCGGCCCCTGCGCCGCCCGGCCCGCCCCGGACATGCTGGCGGAGGTCGGCGACGTGGTCCTGGCCCGGCGCGAGATGGGCGCGGCCTACCACCTGGCCATCGTGCTGGACGACGCCGACCAGGGCGTCACCTGCGTGATGCGCGGCGCCGATCTTTATGAGGCGAGTTTCATCCACGCGGTCCTGCAGCAGCTTCTCGGCCTGCCGCAGCCCGAATACCGCCACCACCGGCTGATCCGCGACGCGGCCGGCAAGCGGCTGGCCAAGCGCGACGACGCCCGCGCCATCGCCACCTACCGGGCCGAGGGCGCCACCCCGCAAGAACTGCGCGCGATGCTGGCGCCGCTGGAGCTTTAGCCCGCCCCCTCGGGCCGCGTCAGCTCCACCTCGGCGCCGTCCCGCAGCGCGGTGAAAAAGCAGCTGCGCCGCCCGGTGTGGCAGGCCGGCCCCGTCTGTTCGACCAGCACCAGCAGGCAATCGCGGTCGCAATCGAGGCGCATCTCCACCAGCTTCTGCACATGCCCCGAAGTCTCACCCTTCACCCAGAAGGCTTGGCGCGAGCGCGACCAATAGGTCACGCGCCCGGTCTCCAGCGTGCGCCGCACCGCCTCGGCGTTCATCCAGGCCAGCATCAGCACCTCGCCCCCTTCGGCATCCTGCGCGATCGCCGGGATCAGCCCGTTCGAATCGAATTTGAGCGTTGCGGGGTCGAAGGACATGGCAAAACCTTTTGCATCCGGGAATGGTCTGCCTATGTATGGGGCATCGACGCGAAGGAAAAGCCATGTCCGGCGACAGCGACCTGATCAAGCTCTATTCCCAACGTATCCTGGCGCTGGCGGCGGATATCCCGAACACCGATCGGCTGGAGGCGCCGGAGGCGACCGTCAAGCGGCGCTCGCCGCTTTGCGGGTCGACGGTGACAGTGGACGTGGTGATGCGCAACGGACGGCTGGCAGCCTTCGGCCAGGACGTGAAGGCCTGCGCCCTGGGCCAGGCGGCGGCCGCCGTGGTGGGCCGCGCCGCGCCCGGCTGCACCCGGGCCCAGGTCGAGGCGGCACGCGACGCGCTGCGCGCCATGCTGAA
>JBPEXR010000078.1:0-2619 GCA_052031355.1 Paracoccaceae bacterium | reverse complement strand
TTGAATCGCTTATGCTCCGTGGCGACGCGAAATTTGCGGCGATCGCCCCCAGGCCAGACCGAAGGACCCCCAATGTCTCGCAGCATCGATTACGGAAACCTGATGCACCGCGCGATGCGCGGCCTCATTCAGAACGTGCTGACCGAGGTGCAGAACGACGGCCTGCCGGGCGAGCACCACTTCTTCATCACCTTCGACACCAATCACCCGGACGTTGAAATGGCCGACTGGCTGTCGGACCGCTACCCGGGCGAAATGACGGTGGTCATGCAGCACTGGTACGAGAACCTCGTGGTGGACGACCAGGGCTTCGCGGTGACGCTGAACTTCGGCGACGCGCCGGAGCCGCTCTACATTCCCTACGACGCCATCAAGACCTTCGTGGACCCTTCGGTCGAGTTCGGCCTGCGTTTCGAGACGCAGGAAGACGACATGGAAGAGCACGAGGTCGAGGAGTTTCCCGACGTGCCGGAGCCGGAGCGCGCCGAGGCGCCCGAGCCGGCCGAGGGCAAGGAGGCCGAGGTCGTCAGCCTCGACAGTTTCCGCAAGACCTGAGGGCGCGCGCCGCCCCGCATTCCCGGCGGCCTAGCCCATTGCCCTGTCCCCCGCCGCGCGCTATTCCCCCGCGCAAAGAGGACAGGAGAGACCCATGGCCCAGACCCGCACCGAATCCGACAGTTTCGGCCCGCTCGAAGTGCCCAGCGACAAGTACTGGGGCGCCCAGACCCAGCGTTCGATCATGAACTTCCCGATCGGCTGGGAGAAGCAGCCCGTCGCCATCGTGCGCGCGCTGGGGGTGATCAAGCAGGCCTGCGCCCAGGCCAACATGGAACTGGGCAACCTGGACGAGCGGCGCGGCAAGGCCATCGCCCAGGCCGCGTCCGAGGTGGTCGCCGGCAAGCTGGACGATCACTTCCCGCTGGTGGTCTGGCAGACCGGCTCGGGCACGCAGTCGAACATGAACGCCAACGAGGTGATCGCCAACCGCGCGATCGAGATCCTGGGCGGGGAGATCGGCTCCAAGGATCCGGTGCACCCGAACGATCACTGCAACATGGGGCAAAGCTCCAACGACACCTTCCCCACCGCCATGCACATCGCCACCGCCACCACGGCGCGCGACGTGCTGCTACCGGGGCTGGAGAAGCTGCACCGCGCGCTGGAAAAGAAGGTCGCCGCCTTCGAGGACATCATCAAGATCGGCCGCACCCACACGCAGGACGCAACGCCCCTGACCCTGGGGCAGGAATTCTCCGGCTACGCGCACCAGGTGAAGATGGGCATCGCCCGCGTCGAGGGCGCGCTGGGCCGCATCTACGAGCTGGCGCAGGGCGGCACCGCCGTGGGCACCGGCCTCAACACCAAGAAGGGCTGGGCGGAGATGGTCGCCGCCAACATGGCCGAGATCACCGGCCTGCCCTTCGTCACCGCGCCCAACAAGTTCGAGGCGCTGGCCGCGCATGACGCCATGGTCGAGATGTCGGGCGCGCTGAAGACCGTGGCCGCCTCGCTCTTCAAGATCGCCAACGACATCCGGCTGCTCGGCTCCGGCCCCCGCTGCGGGCTGGGCGAGCTGATCCTGCCGGAGAACGAGCCTGGCTCCTCGATCATGCCGGGCAAGGTGAACCCCACCCAGTGCGAGGCGCTGACGCAGGTCTGCGCACATGTGATGGGCAACGACGCGGCTGTGGGCTTTGCCGGCTCACAGGGGCATTTCGAGCTGAACGTCTACAAGCCGATGATGGCCTACAACGTGCTGCAGAGCATGCAGCTTTTGGGCGACGCGGCCTCGGCCTTCACCGACAACGCGGTCGAGGGGCTGCGCGCCGACGCCGAGCGCATCGAGAAGCTGATGCGCGAGTCGCTGATGCTGGTCACCGCGCTGGCGCCGGAGATCGGCTATGACAACGCCACCACGGTGGCCAAGACCGCGCACAAGAACGGCACCACCCTGAAGGAAGAGGCGATCAAGCTGGGCTTCGTCGATGCCGATACCTTCGACCGCGTGGTGCGCCCCGAGCAGATGATCGGCCCGAAGGACTGATCGCCCATGGCCCGCCCGGTGAACCTGAACCAGGTCCGCAAGGCCCGCGCCCGCGCCGAGAAACGCGCCCGGGGCGACGCCAACGCGGCCCGGTTCGGGCGCTCCCGGGCGGAACGCGAAGCCGAGGCCGCGCGCGCCCAGAAGGCCGCCGCGCGGCTGGAGGCGCACCGCCGCGACGCCCCGCCCCCCGAGGACGCGGACAGGAACGGGGACGGCGACGGGGATACCCCCGGGACATGAGCGGCCGCCCGGTCAAACGCTCGCTCACCCTGCGCGGCCATCGCACCAGCGTGTCGCTGGAAGACGCCTTCTGGGCCGCCTTCACCGAGATCGCCGCCGAACGCGGCCGCCCCCTCAACGCCCTCGCCGCCGAAATCGACGCCCGCCGCGACCTCGACACCGGCCTCGCCTCCGCCATCCGGGTCTTCGTGCTGGAACATTACCGGGGGCGCGCGGAGGGTGCGGGGGAGTGAGGGGCTCTCGGCGGCACTGTTCGGCGGTCGTCTCGAAAGCGGTCTCGGGGTGCTCTCATTTTACGGGCGGCAAACCCTCCGCAAACGCATCGCCAACCCCGC
>JBPEXR010000077.1:0-3802 GCA_052031355.1 Paracoccaceae bacterium | reverse complement strand
GACAGCTCCATCGGGCAGCGCACGCCCGGCGGCACGTAGACGAAGGACCCGTCCGAGAAGACGGCCGAATTGAGCGTGGCGTAGAAGTTGTCGTTCACCGGCACGACCGAGCCGAGGTACTTCTTCACCAGCTCGGGGTGCTCGCGGATCGCCTCGGAGATCGAGCAGAAGATGACACCGGCCTTCTTCAGCTCTGCCTGGAAGGTGGTGCCCACGGAGACCGAGTCGAAGACCGCGTCGACGGCGACCTTGCGGCCCTCGGCGGGCGCGTCCTCGGCGCCCTCGACGCCGGCCAGGATCATCTGCTCCTTCAGCGGGATGCCCAGTTTCTCGTAGGTGGCCAGCAGCTTGGGATCGACCTCGTCCAGCGACTTGGGCTTTTGCTCCATGCTCTTGGGCCGGGCGTAGTAATACTGCTCCTGGAAGTCGATCTGGGGATAGTCGATCATCGCCCAGTCGGGTTCTTCCTTCTGCAGCCAGCGCTCGTAGGCGGCCAGGCGCCAGTCGGTCATCCACTGGGGCTCTTCGTTCTTCTGCGAGATCAGGCGCACGATGTCCGGGGTCAGCCCCTTCGGCGCATAATCCATCTCGATCTCGGTTTCCCAACCGTACTTGTACTTGCCGGCAAGCTCGCGGACGGCGTCCACGGTTTCCTGCTCGACGCCTTCCTTGACGCTGGTCTCGTCCATCACAGCCATTGCGGCCTCCTCGTCTTCAACGCGGTGCCCCGGGCGGGGCCCTGTCCCTGTTGCCGCCCCGCGGCCTTGCCGGCCGGGGCGATGTGTTCGTCTGGCGCGGCGCGGCCCTCAGGCCGCGCGGGCGCGGAATTTCGCATGGTGTGCCGCCCAGCTTTCGGCGAACCGCAGCACCTCGTCCTCTGTCGTCTCCAGGCCCAGGCTGACGCGGATCGCGCTGGCGGCCGTTACCTCATCATGTCCCATGGCGCGCAGGACCCGGCTGGCCCGGACCTTGCCGCTGGAACAGGCCGACCCGGCGGAGATGGCGAAGCCGGCCAGGTCCATCTGCATCACCTGCGTCTCGCCCTTCCAGCCGGGCACCGCGAAACAGGTGGTATTGGGCAGGCGCGCCACGTCCTGCCCCACAAAAATAACCTCTTTCGCCGCAGCCTCAATGGCGTTTTCTAGAATATTTCTAAGTTTCTCGACCCGCGCCCAGCGGCCCTCGTCCAGATCGCGCGCCGCCGCTTCCGCCGCGGCGCCGAAGCCGGCGATGCCGATGACGTTCTCGGTGCCCGAGCGGCGTCCCATCTCCTGCCCGCCGCCGCGAATCTGCGCCGCCAGGTCCGTGCCGCGCGGCATGACCAGCGCGCCCACGCCCTTCGGCCCGCCCAGCTTGTGGGCCGAGACCAGCGCCATGCCCGCGCCCGTCCAGTTGAAGGCGATCGGCAGCTTGCCGAAGGCCTGGGTCATGTCGCAAAGCGCCAGCCCCTGCGGCAGCTCCTGCACCACGCCGGTCTCCGAATTGGCCGCCTGCAGCACGCTGCTGGCGGGATCGGTGACGGTGACCCGGCCGCTGGCATCGACGGGCAGGTCCGGGGTGATCCAGGCAGCCACGGCGTCATGTTCGATGTCGCCGCCGTGCAGTGCGCGGCCCGCGCAGGCCAGCGCCGCGCCTTCCGTGGCGCCGGAGGTGAAGACGATGTCGGCCCCGTCGGCGCCAAGCGCCGCGGCGACCTGGGCGCGCGCCCGCTCGACGATGCGCTTGGCCGCGCGGCCCTCCTGGTGCACCGAGGAAGGGTTGCCGGCCACGTCCATCGCCTCCAGCATCGCGGCGCGCGCTTCGGCGCGCAGCGGCGCGGTGGCGTTGTGATCGAGGTAGGCGCGGCTCATTCGTCGTCCACCACCGCGAAGATGCTGGGGATCGCCGGGCACGGGGCCAGGTCGTTCTGCACCACGTCCGACAGGCGCGTCTGGTGCAGGAACACGTAGACCTGCGCGCTGAGGCCTTCCCACAGGCGGTTGGTCAGCGATTGCGCGCGGCTGCCCGACAACGCGCCGCTGGCGCCGGCGCCCTTGTGCATGGCGCTGACGGTCTCGTCCACCGCGGCCAGCACCTCGATCACCCGGATCTCCGCCGAGGGGCGCGCCAGGCGGTAGCCGCCGCCGGGCCCGCGCACCGATTCCACCAGCCCCGCGCGGCGCAGCTTGACGAAAAGCTGCTCCAGGTAGGGCAGCGAGACGCTTTGCCGCCGCGAGATCTCGCCCAGGCTGACGAGTTCGCCCTCCGGCTGAAGCGCGAGATCGGCCAAGGCCACCATCGCGTAGCGTCCCTTCGTGCTCAGTTTCACCGCGCGTCCCCGCTCGCTAAAGATTGACCTTCCCGGCATCAAAGACTAATCAGCCGGTTAGCCCCTCCGGCCCGCGCCGGATTAGAACATTTCTAAGGTAGCCAAGGGAATTCGTCAACTAATCCCGCGGCGCCCTCTCAAGGAGCGACGCCCTACATGCCCGAGGTCATCTTTCCAGGCCCCGAAGGTCGGCTCGAAGGTCGATATCACCCCCAGAAAGACCGCGACGCCCCGATCGCCATCGTGTTGCACCCGCATCCGCAGTTCGGCGGGACGATGAACAACAAGGTGGTCTATAACCTGCATTACGCCTTCCACCGCATGGGCTTCACGGTCCTGCGCTTCAACTTCCGGGGCGTGGGCCGCAGCCAGGGCGAATACGACCAGGGCGTGGGCGAGTTGTCGGACGCGGCAGCGGCGCTGGATTACCTGCAGTCGATGAACTCCAACTCCAAGCATTGCTGGGTGGCGGGCTTCTCCTTCGGCGCCTGGATCGGCATGCAGCTGCTGATGCGCCGGCCGGAGATCACCGGCTTCGTCTCCGTCTCGCCGCCGGCGAACATGTACGACTTCTCCTTCCTGGCGCCCTGCCCCTCTTCCGGGCTGGTGATCAACGGCACCGACGACCGCGTCGCCCCGCCGGCCGATACCGCGGCGCTGGTTGCCAAGCTGCACGAGCAGAAGGGCATCACCGTCACGCACGAGCAGATCGAGGGCGCCGGCCACTTCTTCGAAGAGCCGCACATGGAGCCGATGATCGAGACGGTCACCGACTACGTGAAACGCCGCCTGACCGAGACGACGCGCTAGGCGGGGCGCGAGCGGAAACGACGAAGGGGGCCGCGGCCCCCTTTTTCATGCGCGCTACTTTTCGATTTGCGCTGAATGGTGGCGCGCCGCGTGGCACCGAAAACCGGCGCGGCGCGGCTGTCAGCCAGCCTTGGCCTTCGCCTTTTTCTGCGCCTTCACCTTCTCGGCCAGGTCGCGGGCGATGGCGAAGGCGCCCTTGATCTTGTCGCTGTCCTTCTTCCAGTCCCGGCGCACCACGATCTTGTTGTCCTTGACCTTGGCGAGGCCGCGCTGGTCCTGGATGAATTCCACCAGCCCCTGGGGCGCGGCGAACTTGTCGTTGTGGAACTGGATCACCGCCCCCTTGGGGCCGCCGTCCAGCTTGGCGATGCCGGCGCGCTTGCACATGGCCTTGATGCGCACCACCAGCAGCAGGGTGTTCACTTCCTTGGGCAACGGACCGAAGCGGTCGATCAGCTCTGCCGCGAAGCCTTCCAGCTCGACCTTCGTGGTCAGCCCCGAAAGGCGGCGGTAAAGGCCAAGGCGCACGTCGAGGTCGGGCACATACTCTTCGGGGATCAGCACCGGCACGCCCAGGTTGATCTGCGGCGCCCATTGGTCGTCGGCCTCGCTCAGCCCCTCCATCTCGCCGGAGCGGATCTTGGCGATCGCCTCCTCCAGCATGGATTGATAGAGCTCGTAGCC
>JBPEXR010000076.1:0-6682 GCA_052031355.1 Paracoccaceae bacterium | reverse complement strand
CGTTCGCGCACGAAGTCGTCGGCATCGGCGATGTCGGCGGGTTCGGTCAGCACGTTGCGGTGCGCCTCGTTCATCGCCTGGGCGACGCGGTTCAGCGCATCGGACCAGCCGTGATCGTTGTCGGCGCTGGCGAAAAGGGCATAGACGCCCGGCTCGCCGGATTTCTTGTGTTCGAGCAGCAGATCGGTGATGCCGCCATAGGCCGAGACCACGAAGACGCGGCCATAGGGGTCCTTGCCGCCGCGCTTGAAAAGCGGGTCCAGCAGCTCGCGCGTGCGGCTCATCGACGTGCCGCCGATCTTTTCCACGGTATGGGTTTGGGTACTCATCTCTCTCGCTCGCCTTTCGGGAACGCCTCTTGATGATGGGGTCGGCGGGGGCGCGTCTCGCCCCGCGGCCGGGGTGGGCGGGCGCGCGAGGCGCCTTGCCCGTTCGAATCGTGGATCGCGGCCTTACTCGGCCGGTTCGGCCTCCGCCGGGGCGTAGGAGCCGTCGGCCTGGTGCACTTCCTTGCCGGTCACCGGCGGGTTGAAGCAGCAGGCCATCACCAGCTCTTCCTCGGCGCGCAGCGTGTGGCGGTCGTGCTTGTCGAGCGCATACATCACGCCGGGGCGGATCTCGTGCGTCTCGCCGGTTTCGAGGTCGGTGATCGACCCCTTGCCGGACATGCAGTAGACGCTCTCGAAGTGATGCTTGTAGTGGAACGTGTGTTCCGAGCCGGCATCCAGGAAGGTGATGTGGAACGAGAAGCCCATTCCATCATCGGCCAGCAGCATCCGGACCGAGGTCCACTGCGCGTCGCTGACGCATTTGTCGGTGTTCTTCAGCTCATTGAAATCACGAACGATCATGGGGTTACTCCGCGGCCATCTGGGTTCGGGTGCAGGTACGGGCAGCTTCTTCCAGCGTCGTCAGGCCGGCTTCGAACTGCTCCATCGGAATGGTAAGCGGCGCCAGCACCTTGACCACTTCGTCGTCGGCGCCCGAGGTCTCGATGATCAGGCCGTGGCGGTAGGCTTCGGCGCAGATCGCGCCCGCCAGATCGCCCGAGCCGACATCGACGCCCTGCATCATGCCGCGGCCCTTGAGGCGCGCGCCGGGGACCATGTCCTTGATGCGGCCCAGACGCTCCGTCAGCAGCTTGGACTTCTCGGCGATCTCCTTGGCGAAAGTATCGTCGGCCCAGAACTTCTCCAGCGCGACCTTGGCGGTGACGAAGGCATGGGTGTTGCCGCGGAAGGTGCCGTTGTGCTCGGCCGGCTTCCAGACGTCCAGCTCCGGCTTCAGCAGCGCCAGGGCGAAGGGCAGACCGAAGCCCGAAAGCGATTTCGCCAGGGTGACGATGTCGGGCTCGACGTCCATGCCGTCGAAGCTGAAGAAGCTGCCCGAGCGGCCGATGCCGGCCTGGATGTCGTCGACGATCAGCAGCGCGTCATGCTTCTTGGCCAGCTTGGCGATGCCTTCGACCCATTCCTTGGAGGCGGCGTTCAGACCGCCCTCGCCCTGCACGAGCTCCAGGATGAAGGCCGCGGGCGCATCGACGCCGGAGGAGGTATTCTCCAGCTGCGCCTCGATCATCGCCAGGGTGTCGACATCATCGCCGAGGCTGCCCTCGTAGGGCATGTGCGTGACGCCGGTCAGCGGCAGGCCCGCCCCGCCGCGCTTGCCGGCGTTGCCGGTCAGCGACAGCGCGCCCAGGGTCATCCCGTGGAAGCCGTTGGTGAAAGCGACGATGTTGGTGCGCCCGGTCACCTTGCGCGCCAGCTTGATCGCCGCCTCGACGGCGTTGGCGCCGGTCGGGCCGGTCATCATGATCTTGTGGTCCATGCCGCGCGGCGACAGGATCAGCCGCTCGAAGGTCTCCAGGAATTCGGCCTTCGGCTTGGTGTAGAGGTCCAGCGCGTGGGCGATGCCGTCATCGGCGAGGTATGCCAGCAGCGCGGCCTTCATGTCCGGGTCGTTGTGGCCGTAGTTCAGCGAGGAACAGCCGGCCAGGAAGTCGGTGTATTCCTTGCCATCCTCGGACAGGATGGTGCTGCCGACGGCGCGGGTGAACACGGCGTCGAAGTTGCGGCAATAGCTGCGCACTTCGGATTCGCGGCGGTCGAAAATGTCATAGTTCTGGGTCATGGGTATCCTCGCGGGTCTAAGGAATTGCGGGGGTGACGGGGCTGCCGGTCAGGCCGCTGCGGCCAGCGGCTCGGCGAAGCGGATCGTCACCATGTGTTCGGTGTCGTGATGCCCGTCGAAATGGGCGTCACGCTTGAAGTGGGGCTCGTGGCTCAGCTCGCCGCCGGCCTTGCGGGCGAAGCTCTTGAACAGGGCCCAGGACGCCTCGTTGTCGCGGGTGATCGTGGTCTGCATCTTCTCGATCTCGGCGCATTCCTCGCGCGAGAGCAGCGATTTCAGCATCCGGCCGGCCAGGCCCAGGCCGCGGGCCTTCGGCGAGACGGCGACCTGCCACACGAAGAAGGTGTCGGGCTGATCGGGCACGATGTAGCCGGAGATCCAGCCGACGATATCACCTGCGCGTTCGACGACGATGCAGGTGTCGCGGAAATGGTCGCACTGCAGCAGGTTGCAGTACATCGAGTTCTCGTCCAGCGGGCTGCATTCGCGCACCAGCTCCCAGACGGCGGCGCCGTCCTTTGCGGTGGGCTTGCGGAACGTCAGCTCCGGCTCGCGGGATTTCATCGTCTTCACGTCGGACACGGGTCTCGACCTCCGGGCGTTGGACCATTTTGTTTGCAAGGCTTAATATATCGCCGCACCGGCGGAGATCAATTAAGCTAAGCAATATTTTCCTCACAAAATTGTTTTATTATATATTTCATATGCTTATCGCTTAGTTTGACTACTCAGCGGGGTGAAAAATTGCCTCGAACGCGAAAGACCCTTAGTTATACGAATGATTTCGAACTTGCCCAAGCCCACGGAGGCTGTCAGAAATATGTCGTATATCGAAAGACGGAGCCCCCGGGTGGACCGCACGGACATCAGCCTGATCGCATTGCGCCGGATCCTGCGCGCGACCGAACTTTACGGACGGGAGCTGGCCCGCACCGCCGGCCTGACCCCGGTGCAGATCCGCGTGCTGCAGATCGTGCTCAGCCAGGGCAGCGTCACGCCCAAGGAGATCTCCAAGCAGATGGGCGTCTCGCCCGCGACCATCTCCACCCTGATCGACCGCCTGGTCGCCAAGGGCATGGTCGAGCGGCGCCGCTCCGAGACCGACCGGCGGCAGACGAACATCACCCTGTCGCCTGAGGGCCGCGCCGCGATCGACGGCGCCCCCGACCCGCTGCAACAGAAATACGTCAAGGAATTCGAGGCTTTGGCCGACTGGGAGCAAAGCATGATCGTGGCCGCGCTGGAGCGCGTGGCCGCCATGCTCAACGCCTCCGACCTCGACGCCTCGCCGGTGCTCGACACCGGGGAGATCCAGCGCCAGCCCCGCCTGTCCTAGGGCGCGGCGGCCTCTAACTCTCTAGTCATCTTCACGACGCATCCGCGGGTTGCCCGGGCGATGCGTCGAACAGCGCGCGCACCTCTTCCGAGGGGCGGGCGGTTTCGTGCAGCCGCTCGGAGGGATCGGCGCCGACGACGCGCGGCTTGCGCAGCAGGAAGATCCGCCCCCAGCCGCGCCAGGTGCCGACCATCGGCGCATCCGGGTCGGTGCCGAAACGCGCGCGCCAGCCCGCCGGCAGTGGCAGGCCGCAATCCTCGGCCCGCTCCAGCATCCAGACCAATGCCACGTTCGACAGCGGCCGCGCGGCGTAGAAGCCGCCCAGCTGCCCGCCGACGTCGCCATGCGCGCCGCGGAACCACACCTGCTCGATCCGCCCTTCGAGGCCCGGCGTGGTGGTCCACATCACCGGCTCGAAGACCTCCCGCGTCTCGTCCAGCGCGACGGCGTGAAACCCGTGCAGGATCGAGTGGCCGAGCTCGTGGCTGTGGAAGCTATGGTTCCGCTCCGACCACTGCCAGACGAAGGGCAGCCGCAGCCCCAGCGCCTTCACCGTGTCCCAGACGCCGACCATCTCGATCGGCGCGGCGGGGTGGCAGAAGCGGCGGGCGAAGGCCTTGGCCGAGGCGCTGTCGGGCGCCGTCTCGTAGTGGCGGTAGACCTGGCGCACGTTGCGCTCGGTCGCCTCCTCGGCGGTCAGCAGGCCGACCCGGTCGATGATCCCGGCGAGCGAGCGCACCGCGTAGGCCCCGCGCGAATAGCCGAAAAGGTAAATCCGATCGCCCGGGCGGTAGCGCGAGGCCAGAAAGCCGTAGGCGCGGCGGATCTGGCGGTTGATGCCGCGCCCCATCATGACGTGGTGGGTGGAGCGCCAGTCGGCCCATTGCACCCCGGCCTCGTAGTAGACCGAGACCTGGCCGCCCATCTCCGACAGCAGCTTGTAGGTCAGCCCGGCGTTGGTCTCGTCCCCCGGCTCCAGGCTGGACATCGTGCCGTCGAGGATGATCGCGTGGGTTCGCGGCCCGCGCCGCGCCGCCAGATGGCTGTGGCCCGACCGGCGGCGCTTGGGCAGCCAGCCGAAAACTCGTTCACTCAGCCGCGACAGCATGGCCGTTCAGCATCTCCCAGACTCGGTGGGGCGTGAAGGGCATGTCCGCCTGCCGCACCCCGCGCGCCCAGAGCGCATCCTGCACGGCGTTGGCGACCGCGGCCAGCGCCCCGACGGTTCCGGCCTCGCCGCAGCCCTTCATGCCCATCGGATTGGCGGTGGAAGGCACCGGCTCGGTCCTGAACTTGAACATGGGACAATCAACGGCCCTGGGTAGAGCGTAGTCCATGAAACTTGCCGTGAGCAACTGCCCGTCGGCATCGTGCACCACATGTTCCATCAGCGCCTGGCCCAGGCCCTGCGCCACGCCGCCGTGCACCTGCCCCTCGGCCAGCATCGGGTTGATCAAGTTGCCGAAATCATCGACCACCGTGTAGCGGTCCAGCCGCACCTGGCCGGTCTCGGGGTCCACCTCCACCTCGGCGACATGGGCCCCGTTGGGGTAGGAGCGGCCCGGCAGCTTGGCCCGCGCCTGGTGCCGCAGCAGGTCCTGCCGCCCGGCGGCGCGCGCCATCTCGGCCGCCTCCAGCAGCGTCGGCGAGGCGTTGGAGGCGGCGGCCCGGAACCGGGTGCCGTCCCAGCTGATCTCCGCCTCGGGCACCTCCAGCGCCTCGGCCAGGAAGGGGGTGAAGGCGGCGACCATCACCTCGACGGTCGCCAGCGTGGCGTTCGCCTGAACGGTGACCGAGCGCGAGCCCCCGGTGCCGCCGCCCCGGGCGATCAGGTCGCTGTCGCCCTGCACGACGCGGATCTTCTCGGCCGGGATGCCCGTCTGGTCCGAGAGGAAGCGGGCGTAGACCGTCTCGTGCCCCTGACCGTTCGACTGGGTGCCGACGTAGATGGAGACGGTTCCGTTTTCCTCGAAGACCACCTGCGCGCCTTCCGAGGGATCGCCGAGGATACTTTCGATGTAATAGCACAGCCCCTGCCCGCGCAGCTTGCCGGCGGCTTCCGAAGCGCGGCGCCGGTCGGCGAAACCGGCGGCGTCCGCCTCCTCCGCCGCGCGGTCCAGGACGCGTGCAAACTCGCCCACGTCGTAGGTCTCGCCGGTGGCGGCGCGGTAGGGGAAGGCCGCGGGGGGCACGAAGTTGCGGCGTCGCAGCTCCCATGGATCGATGCCCAGTTCCCGCGCGGCGCGGTCCATGCACCGCTCCAGCACGTAGATCGCCTCGGGGCGGCCGGCGCCGCGGTAGGCGTCCACCTGCGTGGTGTTGGTGTAGAACCCCTCGACCCGCAGGAAGGTGTCCTGCACGTCGTAGCACCCCGCCAACACGCGGCTGAACATCATCGTCTGGATCGGCTGACCGAATTGCGAGTTGTAAGCCCCCAGGTTGGCGCGGCTGTGCACCCGGTAGGCGAGGATGCGGTGGTCCGCGTCGAAGGCCATCTCGGCGCGCGAGACCAGGTCACGCCCGGCGTTGTCGGAGAGCATCGCCTCCGAACGGTCGGACATCCAGCGCACCGGGCGCCCCGTCTCCCGCGCCGCCAGCGCCAGCACCGCGTGCTCGGGGTAGGCCATGGCTTTCATCCCGAAGCCGCCGCCGGTGTCGGGGTTGGTGACGCGCACCTGATCCGCCTCCAGCCCGAACCAGGTGCAAAGCTGCTCCTTGTGGGGCCAGACGCCCTGCGCGTTGAGCGCCAGGTGCAGCCGGCCGTCCTGCCATTCGGCGAAGGCGCCGCGCGGCTCCATGGAGGCGACGATGACGCGGTTGTCCGCCACTTCCAGCGAGACGCGGTGCGCGGCGCGGGCGAAGGCCGCCTCGACCTTCGCCTCGTCGCCCAGCGCCCAGTCGAAGGCGCGGTTGTCGGGCGCCTCCTCGTGCAGCGCCTCGCCGCCCGGGGCCAGTTCCATGTGCGCGGGCAGGTCTTCGTAATCGAGCTCGACCAACTCCAGCGCGTCGCGGGCCTGGGCGCGGGTCTCGGCGACGACGACGGCCACCGGCTCGCCCACGAAGCGCATCTTGCCGCGGGCCAGCAGGGTGCGGGCGGTGCCGCGCCCGAGGTGCCGTCGCGGTTGGTCACGGTGGTGGCGCGCATGGTCCCGCCCAGGCCGGCGGCCTCCAGCTCGGCATAGGTCAGCACCAGGGCGACACCCTCGGCCTGCCGCG
>JBPEXR010000075.1:0-2827 GCA_052031355.1 Paracoccaceae bacterium | reverse complement strand
CGGCTTCGGCTCCACCGGGGTGGGGTGATGCTGGCCGTCCTGGCAGTCATGGCGGGCCTCTGGGCGCTGGGGGCCTGGATGGGCGCGCCGCGCCGGGCGCGCTGGGCGGTGATCGCCGTCCTCTACGCCGGCGTGGTCCTGGCGCAGCTTGTCCTGCCGCCCGGCACCGGGCTGCGCGCCGCGACGGGCGGCAGCGCCGCGCCCTGGCTGCTGCTGGGCGGGGCCGCCGCGCTGGCGCTGGTCTACCGCGCCGGGCTGCGCCGGCTGCGGGCCCGCGCCGCCGGGCAGGGCGGGGTAGAGGGCACCGCCGCCACCCCCGGCCCGCAACAGGCCTTCTCCGAGACCGAGCTTGACCGCTACGCCCGCCACATCGTGCTGCGCGAGATCGGCGGCCCGGGGCAGAAGAAGCTGAAATCGGCGCGCGTGCTGGTGATCGGCGCGGGCGGCCTGGGGGCGCCGGCGCTGCAATACCTGGCCGCGATGGGCGTCGGCACTATTGGGGTGATCGACAACGACGTGGTGGAGAACGCCAACCTCGCGCGGCAGGTGATCCACCGCGACGCGGACATCGGCGTGCCCAAGGTCTTCTCTGCCGAGGCCGCGATGCGGGCGCAGAACCCGCATGTCACCGTGCGCCCCTACCACCGCCGCTTCACCGCGGAGATCGCCGCCGAGCTGGTCGCGGATTATGACCTTGTCCTCGACGGATCGGACAATTTCGACACCCGCTACCTGGCGAACCGCGTGGCGGTGCAGGCCGGCAAGCCGCTGATCTCCGGCGCGCTCAGCCAGTGGGAGGGGCAGCTGACGGTCTTCGACCCGGCGCGCGGCACGCCCTGCTACCAATGCATCTTCCCCCGGCCCCCGGCGCCGGGTCTGGCCCCCTCCTGCGCCGAGGCGGGCGTGGCCGCGCCGCTGCCCGGGGTGGTGGGCGCGATGATGGCGGGCGAGGCGCTGAAGCTTCTTGCCGGCGCCGGTGCGCCGCTGCGCGGGGAGATGCTGATCTACGACGCGCTTTGGGGCGAGACGCGCAAGCTGCGGCTGACCCGGCGCGAGGATTGCCCGGTCTGCGGCACCCCGGCCGCCGGCGCCGGCACCCCAGCCGCGGCGCCCGGGCCCGACGGGGCTTGATCCGTCGCCCGGCGCGGCGATACTGGCCCGGTTCAATCCCCGGAGGATCCGCCATGTTGCATCTGACCCGCCGCACCCTTGCCGCCGCCCTGGCCGCGCTTCTGGCCGGCGCAGGGGCCGCCCCCGCGCTTGCCGCCGACCTGCCCGATCTGCAGGGGCGCGAGATCTCGGTGGTGACCGAGAACGCCTACCCGCCGCTGCAGTTCGTCGACCCCGCCAGCGGCCAACCCATCGGCTGGGAATACGACGCCATGGCCGAGATCGCCGAGCGGCTGAACCTGGAGGTCACCTACGAGACGATCAGCTGGGACGCGATGATCGCCGCGGTCTCGCAGGGCCAGTACGACATGGGCATGACCGGCATCACCATCCGCGAGGACCGCGCCGAGATGGTGGATTTCTCGGCCCCCTACATGCGCTCGGAAATGGTCATGCTGGTGCGCGGCGACGAGGACCGCTTTGCCGATGCCAAGGGCTTTGCCGCCGACGACGATCTGCTGATGGCCGCGCAGCCCGGCACCACCCCCTTCTACGTCGGCGTCTACGACGTGCTTGACGGGAACGAGCAGAACCCCCGCATCAAGCTGTTCGAGACCTTCGGCGCCGGCGTCCAGGCGCTGCGCACCGGCGATGTTGACCTTGTGCTGACCGACGGCACCGCCGGCGAGGGCTATGTCGCGGCCTCGGACGGGGCGCTGAAGATCGTCGGTGACAAGCTGGGGACCGAGGATTTCGGCTTCATTTTCCCCAAGGGTTCGGACCTCGTGGCGCCGATCAACGCGGCGATCGAGGCGATGCGCGCCGATGGCACGCTGGACGCGCTGAACCGCAAGTGGTTCCTCGAGTACAAGATGGGCGGCTAGGCCGCCTCGGCGCGCGGGGCCAGTCGCGCCCCGCGCATCCCGCCGCCCCTAGGGGCGCGGCGGCGCGGCCTCGCGGCTTGTGTCGCACAAGACGGCCCCATCCACAGCCCGCTATCCCTTACGAAGAGGCCCGCCATGGCCCCGCCCCCCGGCCGCAGCACCCCGCGGCGCGAGATCCCCTACTGGCTGATCGCCGCCGCCGCCCTGGCGGCGGTCTCGTTCCTGCGCATCGCCTCGGACGAGTTGCACGCCCAGATCCTGTCGACCCTGTCGCGCGGCATCGTCATCACCCTTTTCGTCACGCTGGTGGGCTTCACGCTGGCCTCGGTACTGGGGCTGCTGCTGGCGCTGGCCTCGCTGTCGCGCTTCATGGTGCTGCGCCAATGCGCGCGCTTCTACATCGAGATCGTGCGCGGCCTGCCGATGCTGGTGCTGCTGCTCTACATCGCCTTCGTGCTGGCGCCGGCGATGGTCGCCTTCTGGAACTGGCTGGCCGCCCCCCTTGGCCTGGGGGAGGTGCGCACCCGCGACTTCTCGCTGCTGTGGCGGGCGATCATCGCGCTGACCATCGGCTATTCCGCCTTCATCGCCGAGGTGTTCCGCGCCGGGCTGCAATCGGTCGATCCGGGCCAGGTGGAGGCCGCCGAGGCGCTGGGCCTGTCGCGCTGGCAGCGGTTTCGCCACGTCGTCTGGCCGCAGGCGCTGCGCACCATCCTGCCGCCGCTGGGCAACGACTTCATCGCCATGATCAAGGACAGCTCGCTGGTCTCGGTCCTTGGGGTGCTGGACGTCACGCAGCTGGGCAAGGTCACCGCGGCGGGCAACTTCCGGTA
>JBPEXR010000074.1:0-1890 GCA_052031355.1 Paracoccaceae bacterium | reverse complement strand
CTGGCCACCCAAGGCGCCCCCCCGCCGGCGCCCTCAGGCCGCCGTTTCGCTGTACCCGCCCGCCTCGGTCTGCACGAAGGCGTCGGCGCAGGCCTTGGTCAGCGCCCGCACGCGGCCGATGTAGGCCTGCCGTTCGGTCACCGAGATCACGCCGCGCGCGTCCAGCAGGTTGAACAGGTGGCTGGCCTTGATCGCCTGGTCGTAGGCGGGATGTGCCATGACGATGCGCTTGCCCGTCTTGGGGTCCTCCTGCGGCTCGGCCAGGATGCGGGCGCATTCGGCCTCGGCATCCTCGAAGTGGCGCAGCAGGGTCTCGGTGTCGGCGGTGTCGAAGTTCCAGCGGCTGTATTCCTGCTCCGTCTGGCGGAAGACATCGCCGTAGGTCAGCGGGATCGGCGCGCCGGGGTCGTTGTAGGGCATCTCCATCACGTGATCGACGCCCAGGATGTACATCGCCAGCCGCTCCAGCCCGTAGGTCAGCTCGCCCGAGACCGGTTTGCAGTCATGCCCGCCGACCTGCTGGAAATAGGTGAACTGCGACACTTCCATGCCGTCGCACCAGACCTCCCAGCCCAGGCCCCAGGCGCCCAGGGTCGGGCTTTCCCAGTCGTCCTCGACGAAGCGGATGTCGTGCATCTCCATGTCGATGCCGATGGCGCGCAGAGAGCCGAGGTACAGCTCCTGCAGGTCGGGCGGGCTGGGTTTGATCAGCACCTGGTATTGGTAGTAGTGCTGCAGCCGGTTCGGGTTCTCGCCGTAACGGCCGTCGGTCGGCCGGCGCGAGGGCTGGACGTAGGCCGCCGCCCAGGGGCGCGAGCCGAGGCTGCGCAGCGTGGTCGCCGGGTGAAAGGTGCCGGCGCCGACTTCCATGTCGTAGGGCTGCATCACCGCGCATCCCTGGCCGGCCCAATAGGCCTGCAGCCGCAGGATGATCTCCTGGAACGAGCGCGGTTTGTCCTGTGCCATGGTTCTGTCGCCTTGCCAGTGGTGCTGTCGCCCCTACCTATTGCGACCGCAACCAAGGGTCAATTGGGCCACAGGGCCCGGGCGATCGGCTTTTTCCCCCGTGCAGATTCGAACCTGCGTGGTAATCATCCGGCTGCACCGCCCGCCGGGCGGCATCGAGCAATTACATGGAGAGAACATGCGCTTTCTGATCTCACTCGCGGTGGCCCTGCTGGTGACCGCCCGCGCCGCGCTGGCGCAGGAGCCGGCCTTCATCCAGGTCGAGGCCCAGCCCAGCCTGCTGCGGGCCGAAGACAGGGCGCGGGACTATGCCTCCTTCCTGCCGGACGTGAACGGCTTCTCCATGGGGTCGGGCTGGTACGCCATCGCGCTGGGCCCCTACAGCCGGCAGGCCGCCGCCGCCCGCCTGGCAGAGCTGCGCGGCGCCGGGCAGATCCCGCGCGACAGTTTCATCGCCCTCGCCTCCGACTACCGCCAGCAGTTCTGGCCGGTGGGCGCGGATGCGCTGTCGGGCCAGGGCCGCGGCGACAGCGACAGCGCTCCGTCCACGCCGGACGCCGAGGAGCTGGAGAACCGCCTGGCCGAGGACGCGCCGGAGGCGGAGGCCGGCGGGGACGCGGCCCAAAGCGCCGAGGCCGAAGCGGCCGCCGAATCCCAGGCCGAGCCCCAGGCCGAGCCGCAGCCCGCCCCCGAGCCGCAGGAAACCGTGCAGGAGGCCCGCCGGGCCGAAGCCGCGCTGAGCGGCGAGGAACGGCGCGAGCTGCAGATCGCCCTGCGCTGGGCCGGGTTCTACGATGCCGCCATCGACGGCGCCTTCGGCCGCGGCACCCGCAGCGCCATGGCCGAATGGCAGCAGGCGAATGACTTCGAGGCGACCGGCGTGCTGACCACCCGCCAGCGGGCCGAGCTTCTGCGCCAGTACAA
>JBPEXR010000073.1:0-4893 GCA_052031355.1 Paracoccaceae bacterium | reverse complement strand
CGGCGCCACGGTGCTGGCGCAGACCGCGGTCCATGCCTCGCCCGATGTCTATTTCCGCCAGCGCCTGCCCTGGCGCATGGGCAGCGCGAAACTGGACGCAGGGCCGGTGGCGCTGGTGCACCTGCACGGCGCGGTGGGGCGCGGCGACCGGGTGCGGCTGGATCTGCGGCTCGACCGCGCGGGGCAGGGGGTGCTGATCGCCCTGCCAGAGGGGGAGGAGGCAAACATGGAAGACGATCCGGCGCTGCGCGCCATGGGCAGCCACGTGACGCACCGGCGGGTGCTGATCTCCGACGCGCGCGCGGCGGTGGCCGCGCCGCTGGTCGACGCGCTGCAGGCCGCGGGCGCCGCGCATGTGTTCCTGGGCGAGCCCGAGGGCTGGCTGGCCTGGGAGGGGCGCGAGGCGCTGGCCGCGCGGGAGGGCGTGACGCTGCTGCCGCTCGACGTCACCGATGCCGAAAGCCTGGCCACCGCGGCGGGGGAGATCGGCGGCAAGGTCGACATCCTGATCAACACCGCCCGCTACATCCGCCCGGGCGGCGTTCTGGGCCAGCCCGCGCGCGAGGCGCGCCAGGCGATGGAGGTCAACGCCCTGGGGCTGATGCGCCTGGCGCAGGCTTTCGGGCCGGGCATGGCGGCGCGCACCGACGACGGGGTGAATTCCTCCGCCAGCTTCGTGACCATCCTGGCCGCCCACGCGCTGTCGCCGGACCCGGGGCTGGGGGGCTTTTGCGCCTCGCAGGCCGCGGCACGGTCGATCGCGCAAAGCCTGCGGGCCGAGTTTGCCGGCGCCGGGCTGCGCGTGCTGACGGCCTACGTCGGGCCGACCGATGACGAATGGCACCAGCCGCTGCCGCCGCCCAAGGTGGCGCCCAAGGCGCTGGCCGGGGCGCTGGTCTCGGCCCTCGACCGGGGGCTGGAGGAGGTCTTCGTCGGCGACGTGGCGCGCGACCTCGAAGAGCGCTGGCGCCAGAACCCGGCCATCCTGGAACGCGAGATCACCGGAGAGGGCGCATGAGCATTCTGGAGCAGATGACACAGGCCCTCGCCGGGGGCGCGCTGCGCGTGGTGGACCTGACCCACGCGCTGGACCCCGATTTCCCGGTGATCGTCCTGCCGCCGGAGTTCGGCCAATGCGCCCGCTTCCGGATGGAGGAGGTCAGCGCCTACGACCATCGCGGCCCCGGCTGGAAGTGGCACGAGATCACGATGAACGAACACACCGGCACGCATTTCGACGCGCCGATCCACTGGGTTTCGGGGCGCGACGTGCCGCACGGCGCGGTGGACGAGATCCCGCCCGAGGCGTTCATCGGCCCGGTCGTGGTAATCGACTGCTCCGAAGGCGCGGCCCGCGACGAGGATTTCGAGCTGACGCCCGAGATCATCGAGGCCTGGGAGGCCGAGCACGGGCCCATCCCCGCCGGCGCCTGGGTGCTGATGCGCACCGACTGGTCGAAGCGGCAGGGCGCGGATTACCTGAACATGAAGGCCGATGGGCCGCATTCGCCCGGACCGACCCCGGCGGCGGTGCAGGCGCTGGTGGCGCGCGACATCCGCGGCTTCGGGACCGAATGCGTCGGCACCGATGCCGGGCAGGGCGCCCATTACGAGCCGCCGTTCCCCGCGCATTACTACCTGCACGGCGCCGGCAAGTTCGGCCTGCAGTGCCTGCGCAACCTCGACCAGCTGCCGCCCACCGGCGCGGTGCTGATCGCCCCGCCGCTGAAGATCCGCGGCGGCACCGGCAGCCCGCTTCGCGTGCTGGCCCTCGTTCCGGGAGAGAAGACATGAGCGACTACACGGCCATCGTCACCGGCGGCTCCAAGGGCATCGGCGAAGGCCTGGCCCGGGCGCTGGCCGGGCAGGGCTACCGCGTCATCTCCATGGCGCGCGGCCGGCCCGCCTGGACGCTGGAGGGGGTCACCCACATGTCGGTGGATCTTCTGGACAGCGCGGCGGTCGAGGAAGCCGCGGCCGAGGTCTGCGCCCGGCACGAGGTCACCCACGTCGTGCACAACGCCGGCCTCATCTGGCCCAACCTGCTGGAGGAGGCCAAGCCCGCCGACATCGCCGGCCTGGCGCAACTGCACCTCGGGGCCGCGCTGTCGCTGGTGCAGGCGGCGCTGCCGGGCATGAAGTCGCGCGGCTTCGGGCGGGTCCTCTTCAACGGTAGCCGCGCGGCGCTTGGCGTGCCGACCCGCACCGCCTATTCGGCCAGCAAGGCGGGGATGATCGGCATGGCCCGCACCTGGGCGCTGGAGCTCGCGCCGCACGGGATCACCGTCAACGTGGTCGCCCCCGGCCCGGTGCAGACCGACAACTTCTGGGGCATCATCCCCAAGGGGTCCGACCGCGAGGCGGCGCTGGCCGAAAAGATCCCCGTGGGCCGGCTGGGCCGCGTCGATGACGTGGTCAACGCCTTCCTCTTTTTCTGCGCGCCGGAGAATTCCTTCGTCACCGGGCAAGTGCTCTACGTCTGCGGCGGATCTTCGGTGGGGAGCATCAGCCTCTAGGCGATATTGTAGTAGATTTGGAAAAATATATACAATAACGTGCCGGCATGAGCGCCCCTGTCGACACGAGCCCCTTCACGCAGTTGCGCCGCGACATCCTGAACGGGGTGTTCGCGCCCGGCGATCCGCTGCGCCTCTCGGCCCTGTCGAAACGCTACGATGTCAGCGCCACGCCGCTGCGCGAGGCGCTGTCTCGGCTGGAGGAAAAGCAGCTGGTCACCGCCAGCCCCAACCGCGGCTGGCGCGTGGCGCCGATCTCGTTGGAGCATCTGGAGGACATCGTCGAGGCGCGGATCACGCTGGAGCTGGTGCTGCTGGAGCAAAGCATCGCCCGCGGCGGGGTCGACTGGGAGGCCGGCATCGTCGCCGCCCATCACCGCCTGGCGCAGACACCGCCGCCGCGCGGCCCCGGCGCCCGTGCCCAGCGCGAGGCCTGGGCCGATGCACATGACGCCTTTCACCGCGCGTTGCTGGCCGCCGGCAAGTCCGAGCGGCTGCGCGCCGTCTACGCCGAGATCATCGAGCAGCTGCAGCGCTACCACGATGCGCTGCTCTACCACCACGACCAACTGATGTCGGGGGTCGAGGGGGAGAACGCGCCGGTGCGTCTGGACGTGGTGCATTCCGCACCCCAGCACGCCGAGCTGATGAAGGCCGCGCTGGACCGCGACACGCCGCGGGCGCTGGCCCTGATGCGCGAACATGTCGAGCATACGTTGGTGGTCTATCGTTCGGTCACCGGCGGGTTGGATACGATAGAACGAAAACAGGGAGAGAGAACATGAAACTGAAGCACATCGCTTCGCTGGCCGTGGTGGCCGCACTGGGCGCCGGTGCCGCGTTGGCCGAAACGCTGGCCGTGGGCGCCTATCCGTCGAACCCGCCGTGGGAGTTCAAGAACGAGCAGAGCGAGTTCGAGGGCTTCGAGGTGGACCTCGTCAAGGAAATCGCCGAGCGTATCGGCGCCGATCTGGAAATCTCCGACCTCGGGTTCCAGGCGCTGTTCGCGGCGACCTCCTCGGGGCGGATCGACATGGCGATCTCGACCATCACGATCACCGACGAGCGTCTGCAGAACCAGGCGTTCACCCAAGGCTACTATGACAGCGACCTGGGCCTGGTGACCAACCAGTCGGGCGTCGCCAGCCTGGAGGAGATGCAGGGCAAGCCCGTCGGCGCCATCGCCGCCTCCACCGGCGAGAAGTGGATCGCCGAGAACGGCGAGAAGTACGGCTTCGGCGAATACAAGAGCTACACCGACCAGCAGGGCCTGCTGCTGGACGTCGCCAACGGCCGCGTCGCCGGCGGCATCGGCGATATCCTGGGCTTCGAGTTCGCCGCCGAGCAGATGCCGGCACTGAAGGTCGCCCAGCGGATCAAGACCGGCGAGACCTTCGGGATCATGATGCCCAAGGGCTCGCCCCACCTCGAGAAGGTCAACGCCGCCATCACCGAGATCAAGCAGGATGGCACCATGGCCGAGATCTACCGCAAATGGCTGAAGACCGAACCGGCCGAGGGCACCGCCACGCTGACGGTCCTGGACATTCCGCAGGCCAAGTGATCACCCCATGAAACCGGGAAAGCGGCGGGTTCGGGCCCGCCGTTTTTCACGCAGGACCCCAGGGCCAATACATGAACTTCATCGATACTTTTCTGAATATTGACGTGATCCTGCGCATCTACCCGATGCTGCTGAAGGGGATCTGGAACACCCTCGCCCTGGCCCTGACCACGATCATCGGCGGCGGCATCGTCGGCGTGCTGATCTGCCTGGTGCGCCTTTACGCCGCAAAGCCGCTGCGCTGGCTGGCGATCGCCTATGTCGACGTCTTTCGCGCCATTCCCATCCTGGTGCTGCTGGTGCTGGTCTACTACGCGCTGCCCTTCATGGGCATCCGGCTGAGCAGCTTCACCTCCGCCGTGGTGGCGCTTGGCCTTGTCTTTTCGTCCTTCACGGCCGAGGTCTTCCGCGCCGGCATCCAGGCCATCCCGCGCGGCCAGACCGAGGCGGCCGAGGCCCTGGGCCTGCCGTTCTACGTGACCATCTGGAAGGTGATCCTGCCGCAGGCGCTGAAGATCGCCATCCCGCCGCATACCTCCAACGCGGTCGCCATCGCCAAGGACACCTCGCTGGCCTCGGTCGTGGCCATGCCGGACCTTCTGAAACAGGCGACCGACGCGCAGGCGCTGACCGCCAATCCCAGCCCGCTGATCGCCGCGGCCTGCATGTACCTGGTGGTGCTGCTGCCGGCGGTGCGGCTGGTGTCCTATCTCGAAAACCGCTTCCGCCACGCGTGAAGCGGCTGACCGGTCCAATTTCCGGGCCGGTCCGGCCCCCGCGCGCTGGGGAGTGGCGCGGGGGTCCATCCGAAAG
>JBPEXR010000072.1:0-5173 GCA_052031355.1 Paracoccaceae bacterium | reverse complement strand
GAAGCGCGCCCGCCCGAGGCGCGCGATGCCAGCGCCGCGGCGCAGGCCGAGGGGGTGGACGAGGCGTCGGGCGCAGAGGAACGCGCCGAGCCTGGCAAGGCGCGGGACGCCAAGGACTAGGGCGGGCCCGGCGGGGCAAACTGGCGGATCACGCGCCTTACGCCCCGCACCGGCACCTGAATGGCGCCTGAATGTTGGCCTCACATCCCCGCGTCAGGGCGCGCTTTGGCTTGCGCCCGGGCCCTCAAGCCCCCACATCGAGGGCGAGCGCGTGAATCCGGTTCAGCAGATCCTTGCCCAGGGCACCGTGCACCGCGCGGTGCTTGGCGATGCGCGACTGCCCCTCGAAGGCCGCGGCGCGGATGCGCACGCGGAAGTGGCTTTCGCCCCCTTCCTGGTAGCCCGCATGGCCGCGATGCGCCTCGCTTTCGTCGATCACTTCCAGCTCCCGCGGCTGGAAGGCGGCATTCAGCGATGCGCGGATTTCCTCTGTTCTGCTCATGTTTTAAGGTCCCGCCCTCTTCAAAATCAGCCTGCGTAGTTTAAACTCACGCGTCCGAGTCGAAAAGGTGAGAGCATGAGCAGACCAGACCCCTTCGGTTTCGACATGTCGGTGTCGTCCGCGAAGAAAAAGAACCCGCGCGGCAGACGCGGGATGTCCGGCGCGTCGGAAACCTCGGTGCGCGTGTGCGAGCACGAAGGCTGCCAGGAGCCCGGCAAGTACCGCGCGCCCAAGGCCCCGGACGTGCTGGATGACTACTACTGGTTCTGCAAGGACCACGTGCGCGAATACAATTTGAAGTGGAACTTCTTTAACGGCACCACCGAGGCGGAGCTGAACGCCCAGCAGTCGAAGGACAAGGTCTGGGAACGCGAGACCCGCGACTTCCGCGACCCCGAGGCGCGCGCCTGGGCCCGGCTGGGCATCGAGGACCCGCACCAGGTGCTGGGCGACAACGCGACGCGCAACCCCGGCCGCTCCAGCGGCGGGCGCCGCCTGCCCCCGACCGAGAAACGCGCGCTGGAGATCCTGGAGGCGAAGGACGACTGGTCGAAGGCCGAGATCCGCAAGGCCTACAAGAAGCTGATCAAGGTGCTGCACCCCGACATCAACGGCGGCGACCGCAGCCAGGAAGAGCAGCTTCAGCAGGTCATGTGGGCCTGGGACCAGATCAAGGACAGCCGCAGCTTCAAGTAGGCCGCCCCTGCCCTGTCCGGCCCTTCCCTGTCCTGCCCTGCCCACCGCAGGCGGCCGACCCGACGGACACAAGCGAAAAGGCCCCGCACGATGTGCGGGGCCTTTGTCGTTTCGCGGGGCCGCGCGGCGGGCGCCGCGCCGGGCCGGGGTGTCAGGACTTCTCGGCCACCAGCTCGCCGCTGTCGATCTGCTCCTGCTCGATCGATTCGAAGAGCGCCTTGAAGTTGCCCTCGCCGAAGCCGTCGTCGCCCTTGCGCTGGATGAACTCGAAGAAGATCGGGCCGATCACGGTCTTGGAGAAGATCTGCAGCAGGATCTTGGTCTCGCCGCCGTCCACGACGCCCTCGCCGTCGATCAGGATGCCGTGCTTCTTCATCCGCTCGATCGGCTCTTCGTGGCCCTTCACGCGGTCATGGCTGAGGTCGTAGTAGGTCGCCGGCGGCGGCGGCATGAAGCGGATGCCGTTGTCGGCGATCGCATCGGTGGAATCGTAGAGGTTGTCCGACCCCACGGCGATGTGCTGGATGCCTTCGCCCTTGTACTTCTTGAGGTAGCTGACGATCTGCCCGGTCTCGCCGCGGTCCTCGTTGATCGGGATGCGGATGCGCCCGCAGGGCGAGGTCAGCGCGCGGCTGAAGAGGCCGGTGTACTTGCCCTCGATGTCGAAAAAGCGGATTTCGCGGAAGTTGAACAGGTCGCCGTAGAAGGCGAACCACTTGTCCATGTTGCCCTTGTAGACGTTGTGGGTCAGGTGGTCGAGGTAGTAGAAGCCCACGCCCTTCGGCTTGCTCTGCGCGATCCAGTCGAATTCCTCGTTGTAGGGCGAGGTCTCGTAGTACTGGTCGATGAAGTAGATCAGGCTGCCGCCGATGCCCTTGATCGCCGGCACGTTCATCGTCTTGTCATCGCCCTCGTAGGCCTCGGCGCCCTTGGAGACGGCATGCTCGAAGGCTTTTTGCGCGTCGACCACGCGCCAGCCCATGGCCGGGGCGCAGGGGCCGTGCTCCTCGACGAAGCGGGCGGCGAAGCTGCCCGGCTCGGCGTTGACGATGTAGGTGATATCGCCCTGCTGCCACAGCTCGATCTTCTTCGACTTGTGGTTCGCCACGTGGGTGTAGCCCATGCGGGTGAAGAGATCGCGCAGCTCCTGCGGCTCGGGGTGGGCAAACTCGACGAATTCGAAGCCGTCGGTGCCGGCCGGGTTTTCAGGGCTGATCTGGCTTTTCGGTGCGTCGTGCGGGAACGGTCCCATGGTGGCTCCTCCTGCGTGTCTGGGTGTTCGGGATTGCCCCCAATATAGTGATCCGCGCACAGTAAGTTTGCGCGTTCTGTATCCCTTTTGGCGTTGGCCATGCGAAATTCGCGCGCTACATCGGTCGGACATGCGCAATCCGCGCATGCGCGGCGGATGGCGCCGACGCGGCGGATGACACTGGCGCCGCATCGGGTACAGGGCGGGCACGGGACGGGACGGGACGGATGCCGGACGAGATCGACAAGCGCCTGATGGCGGCGCTGCAGAAGGACGCGCATCTGACGGCGCAGGACCTGGGCGAGCTGCTGAACCTCTCGCCCAGCCAGGCCGGCCGCCGCCGCCAGCGGCTGGAGGCCGAGGGCTACATTCAAAGCTATGCGGCGCGGCTGGATGCGTTCAAACTGGGCCTGACGGTGCAGGCCTTCGTGCAGGTCCAGATGGGCACCCACGGCCCCAAGGAGGCGCAGAGCTTCGCGCGGCTGGTCGGCACCCGGCCCGAGATCATCAGCGCGTGGACGCTGACCGGCGACGCGGACTACCTGCTGCGGGTCTATTGCCCGGACCTCAAGGCGCTGAACGCGTTGATCCACGAGGTGCTGCTGCCGCATCCGGCGGTGGCCCGCGTGCAAAGCCAGATCGTGATGGACCAGTTCAAGCAGGATGCCCCCCTGCCAACTTGAGGAGCGGACATGGAGGGATTTCTCGTTCAGGCGGCGATCTACCTCGGCGCGGCTGTCCTGGCGGTGCCGCTGGCGACGCGCCTGGGGCTCGGCTCGGTGCTGGGCTACCTCTGCGCCGGGCTGCTGATCGGGCCGGTGCTGGGGCTCGTCGGCTCCGAGGCCGAGGAGATCCGCCATTTCGCCGAGTTCGGCGTGGTGATGATGCTGTTCCTCATCGGGCTGGAGCTGGAGCCGCGCGCCCTGTGGGGGATGCGGCACAAGCTGCTGGGCCTGGGCGGGCTGCAGGTGGTGGTGACCACCGCGGTGATCATGGCCGCTGCCACCGCCCTGGGCGAGGGCTGGCAGGTCGCCACGGCGCTGGGGATGATCATCGCGCTGTCCTCGACCGCCATCGTCATGCAGACCCTTTCGGAGAAGGGGCTGATGCGCACCACCGGCGGGCGCTCGGCCTTCTCGGTGCTGCTGACGCAGGACATCGCGGTGATCCCCATGCTGGCGCTGCTGCCGCTGCTCTCCTCGCGCGCGGCGCAGATCGGCGAAGACGGCTCGGTCCGCAGGGGCGGCGAGGAAGGCGGCCACGGCGAGGGCGGCGGCGGGCACACGAGGGCCGAGGAAGCCGCCTCCACCCTGCAGGAGATGATCGCCCAGCTGCCCGGCTGGGGCGTCACCCTTGTCACCCTGGCCATCGTCGGCGCGATCATCCTGACGGGGATCTACGCCACCCGGCCGGTCTTCCGCTTCATCCACGCCGCCCACCTGCGCGAGATGTACACCGCGCTGGCGCTGCTGATCGTCGTCGGCATCGCGGTGCTGATGTCGATGGTCGGCCTGTCGCCGGCGCTGGGCGCCTTCCTGGCCGGCGTGGTGCTGGCCAACAGCGAATACCGCCACGAGCTGCAAAGCGACATCGAACCCTTCAAGGGCCTGCTGCTGGGGCTGTTCTTCATCACCGTGGGCGCCGGCATCAACGTGACGCTGCTGCTGCGCGACCCGGTCAGCATCGTGGCGCTGGCGCTGGCGGTGACGGTGCTGA
This sequence comes from Paracoccaceae bacterium, assembly GCA_052031355.1. GTDB lineage: Bacteria > Pseudomonadota > Alphaproteobacteria > Rhodobacterales > Rhodobacteraceae > JBPEXR01. Next base: position 1,007 of record JBPEXR010000072.1, on the reverse strand, counting down.
AGGGGCTGGTCCTCTACGGTCTGTCGCTGCTCTTCCGGATCGAGGGGCGCGACCGCTGGCTGTTCACCCTTGGCCTCGCGCAGGCGGGGGAGTTCGGCTTCGTCCTGGCCTCCTTCGGGCGGCAGCAGAACGTCCTGCCCGCGCCGCTGGCCGAGCGCCTTTTGCTGGTCGTCGCCCTGTCGATGCTGATCACGCCGCTGCTCTTCATCCTCTACGAGCAGCTGTCCAAACGCATGGCGGTGCGCGCCGAGCCGCGCGAGCCCGATGACATCGACGAGCAGGGCCAGGTCATCATCGCCGGCATCGGGCGCTTCGGGCAGATCGTCAACCGGCTGGTGCAATCGGCCGGTTTCACCACCGTGGTGCTGGACCACGACATGGAGACGATCGAGCTGATGCGCCGCTTCGGCTTCAAGGGGTTCTTCGGCGATCCGACCCGCCCCGAGCTGCTGCACGCCGCCGGCCTGGCGGATGCGAAGGTCATGGTCGTCGCGCTGGACGATCCCGTCGCCGCGACCGAGCTTGTCGCCTTCGTCCGGCGCGAGCGGCCGGACATCCACATCGTCGCCCGGGCGCGCGACCGCGGCCATGTCTTCCGCCTCTACCGCGCCGGCGCGGACGAGATCGTGCGCGAGATGTTCGACAGTTCCCTGCGCGCCGGCCGCTACGTGCTGGAGCGGCTGGGCCTTTCGGATTTCGAGGCCGCCGAAGCGCAGAAGACCTTCTACCACCACGACCGTCATTCCGTGCGCGAGCTGGCGCGCCTCTGGGACCCGGAGCTGCCCGCCCGGCAGAACGAGGCCTATGTCGCCCGCGCCCGCGAGCTGGAGAAGGACCTCGAGGCGGCGCTGGGCCAGCTTCTGGAGCAGCGCGGCGAGGCTGCTCCGCGCGAACCTGAGGCCGAGGGCGATGCCTCCGGCCTGGCCGAGGCGCGCGACGCCGCCGCCACCGACCCGGAACCCGGCGACGACGACCCGCGCCGCGCCGCGGATCGGGGGTAAGGCGGG